>NZ_JBEYFS010000550.1:0-1008 GCF_040634475.1 Streptomyces sp. NPDC007095 | reverse complement strand
CCACGGTCTGACCAAGGGCCCGGAACCCAGCAACACCACACCCTGACACGCCGCCAGATCTCCACACACCCAACAACGTGACAGTGCCCTCCTGCGAGGTTAGCGAGGGCTGCATGGACCCAACCGCGTTCTACCCGGGCGCCGCGCTTCTCGCCGAGCTTGAGTAGCTCGGTCACGCTGGGCGAGGTGCCCGTGTAGGCGAGCAGGATCATGCGGAGCGCCGCCATGCCGCACGCGCGGTTGGACCATTCAAGGCGGTCGCCGAGTGCCCAGCCGCCTTGCTGTTCCCATTCCTCTGCCGGAATGAGTTGTCGGCACATGGGAACCTGGTGGATCACGGACACAGGTGGTGCTCTCCCCTGGGGACTAGGCGGCGTCCCGCGGTTCCGGCGTTCCGGTGAAGACGGGCACGGGCAGGGGAGCATCGTATGCGGGCCGGGTCAGCGCCTCGTGGAGATAAGCCCGCACTACATCGGTATGGCTCAATCCCACCAGTCCCGCGCCGGTGATGAAGTTGGCTTCTCGCGACATGCCTGGCGTGGGGTTGATCTCAAGCGCGTACGCCGCGCCGGCGCTGGTGACCATGAAGTCGACGCGGATCGCTCCCCGGACAGTCCAGCGCCTCCCACAGGATGCAGGTGACCAGGTCCTGTACATGGATCGGGAACTCTGCTGGCTCCACGGACACGGTCCCCTGGCTGGACACGTCCAACTTGCTGTCCGCGTCGTAGTACTCCGCCTCGTGAACGTACGTGGCCAGCGGCGGGAAGGCGACTACGCCGCCGGGGAGCTCCAGCAGACCCACCGTCACGGGTGTCCCGGTGATGAACTCCGCGACCAGGACCGGCGAGGAGTTCACAAGCAACGCCGCTGCCAGGGCCATGGGCAGATCAGCGTCGGCATGCACGCGGTGATCCCGGTCCTGTTCGTGGTCTCCGTCGAGGCGGCCCGGCACGCGATCGGCCGGATCGCGGACATCACCGCCGACAAGCACATGGAGGGCGTCCG
>NZ_JBEYFS010000549.1:0-1008 GCF_040634475.1 Streptomyces sp. NPDC007095 | reverse complement strand
GAGCATCGTCCTGCCTCATGGTTTGGAGTGGGTTTCCGCGCTGGCCGGTGGTGAGTGGCCGGAGGCGATGGAGGGTGATCTGTGGGATCTGGAGACTGCGCATCGGGAGTTCGCGTCTGAGGTCCGTGCGGTGGTGCAGGAGCTCGGTCCGGTTGCGGCGCAGGTCAAGTCGGGGATTTCGGGTGCGACGGCGGATGCGTTCGAGGCGTACCTGGACAAGATGCTGAAGTCTCTGCCGGATGTGGCCGTGGCGGCGGACCAGTTGGCGGATTCGTGCAACCACATGGCGTTGCAGGTTCAGTATTCCAAGAAGATGCTTTTGGTGACGTTGGCGTGGATGGCCGCCCAGATCGCGTTTTTGGCGTGGTGGGCTCCGGAGGGTGTGGCGGCGATTGTGGCGGCGGGCCGTGCCGCGGTGATGATGATTATGCGGCGGCTGTTGGCGGTTGTCGGGATCAATGTGGCGATGGCGGCGCTGTTCGATGCGGGGATTCAGCTGAGTCAGATGGCTGATGGTCATCGCAAGGACTGGGACCTGAACCTGTCGGAGATGGCGTGGGGCGCGGCGGCGATCAATGGCGCGATCATGGGTGCGGCTTTTCTTTCGGCGGGTGCGCTTGCTCCGGGGTTCATGTCGACGTTGATCGGCAAGATACTCGTCGGTGGGGCGAGTGGTGCTGCGGGTATGGCGGCCACGGATGCGGCGTACGGGATCGACGGGAAGCCTGGGCTGGGGTTCATCGCGGGTGCGTTCGGTGGAGCGATCGGCCATATTCCCCAGGCCAGGCAGAATTGGAAGGGTGGTGCTCGGGGCGAGGACGGCGCGGGGGCCATCAAGGCGCCGGTTGTGCCCAAGGCTCCTGACCTTTCGGGGTCGCGGGACCTGGGTGTGGTCCCGCCGCGCTTCCCGACCGAGGAGTCCGGACCGCAGCAGGCACCGGCCTCGTCCTCGCAGGGCGGGGAGGGGGGAGGCGGCTCCCAGGGGCAGGGGCAGGGGCAGGGGCAGGG
>NZ_JBEYFS010000548.1:0-1042 GCF_040634475.1 Streptomyces sp. NPDC007095 | reverse complement strand
ACCAGCCCGCAGACCGCGGCCGACTTCGGCCGGATCATCAACGAGCGGCATTTCGACCGGCTCACGCGGCTGTTGGATTCCGGCCGGGCGGCGGTGGGAGGTCGGCACGACCGCGACGACCTGTTCATCGCACCGACCGTGCTCACCGATGTCGACCCCGCATCGCCGGTCATGCAGGAGGAGATCTTCGGTCCGATCCTCGCCGTCGTCGAAGTCGAAGACCTCGATGCCGCCATCGCCTTCATCAACGAACGTGACAAGCCCCTGGCGCTCTACGCCTTCACCGAGTCCGAGGCCACCAAGTCGCGCCTGGTGAACGAGACGTCCTCCGGCGGCGTCGCCTGGGGCCAGCCGGTGATGCAACTGCTCATGACCGGCCTGCCGTTCGGTGGCGTCGGCGAAAGCGGCATGGGCCGGTACCACGGCCGGTATTCCCTCGAGACGTTCAGCCACCTCAAGGCTGTCGCGGACGTCCCGCTCAGCTAGCCTCGCGCTTTCGTGAAGCAGGCTGTCCGATGGGCGAGCCCCTTCGCGGGGGCGCGTCGAGGGAGTCGGTCGCGGCGCGGGGTGCAGACACCGATTCGTACCGACTCCGGCGGCGGCACCCATGACGTCGTCACCTGGCCGGCTGCTGATGGTGTGCAGGGAGCGAACGCCCTTACTCCGGCGGGCAGTTGAGCTTGAACCGGCGTCGACGCCGACGCCGACGGCATGCGGCTCTCACCGCGTTCGCCGCCAACACCCCGATCGCGGTCCTGGAACCGCGTCACCGTCAGCGGGCCCGCGCCTGCCCGAGGACCGCATCCGCGCCTCCGCCGGGACGGCGTGGACCCCCTGCGTCGCAGACCTTCATCCCGTTTCCCTCCGTATTGCAGAAAGAAAGAAACCCATGCCTGTCAACACTTCAGAAGTTTCGCCCGTTCCGTCGCTTTTCTCCCCCGTCTCTCTCGGGAAGATCGAGCTCGCCAACCGCATCGTCATGGCACCGCTGACCCGGGTCCGGGCCGGTTCCTCCGGCATCCCCGGGGACCTGATGGTCGAG
>NZ_JBEYFS010000547.1:0-1044 GCF_040634475.1 Streptomyces sp. NPDC007095 | reverse complement strand
CCTAGCCTCAATACCGGTAACTTAGTGCTTTGATGTGCGTTTGACCCGTCTGGGTTTAGTGGCGCCAACGAGGGTGATGGCCACGGTGGTTGGGCGGTCTACAGCCCGGTGGGCGGCGCGCTTGAGGGGCCAGCTGGCGACTTTGCGTTTGATGGCGCGGGGGTTGGTCCGGTGGCGTCGTGGTGGCAGGAGGCGTTGGAGAAGTTCAGCGTGGGTGGCTTTGATCGCGCGGGCGAGTCGACCGGGGGGAAAATGCCGCCTGGTCGGTGACCTGGCGGCGTGCGACGCGCAGTGAGCGGGTGAAGGAGATCCGGTCGGGGTCCTGGTCGGCGTGCCGTGCGGCCTGGTGCATCAGGTGCCGGATGGCGTGGTGGACGAGCAGGAAGCCGTAAAGTTCCTGCTCGGCCCCGTCTGGGTGCTGCGAACGCAGTACCAGGTGTGGCCCGCCGAGGTGGGTCTTGATTTCGTCGAGGGTGGACTCGAACTCCCATCGCTGGGCGTAGAGGGCGGCCAGTTCCGCGGCCGGGGCCTTGTCCGGGTCGAGGATCGTGGTGATGAGCCGGTAGACGCCCTCGTGGCCGGCGATGGTGTACTCGACCGCGCGTACCGGGACCCCGCGACGGGTGTGGTGGATGTCGCTGCGGTCGAAGATCTCGGTGAGGTAGGAGCCGTCCGGCAGTTGCTCGACCACGGGCAGTACGAGGTCTTTGCGGACCCGCCACAGTAGGTCTGCCCCGGTCGCCGCGGCCTCGCGCCACAGGTCCACGCCGTAGAAGCCGCGGTCGGCCAGCAGCAGCATCCCCGGCCGCAGGGACACCAGGACCGCCCGGGCCAGGGTCTGCTCTCCGGTGCGCAGAGCTGCGAGCGCGGCGCCGAAGATGACGTGGGTGCCGCACTCCACCAGGCCGACCATGCGCAACTGCGGGTAGCCGACGTTCTGTTCGCCCCGCCCGGAGCGGGGAGGACGACCGAACGCCTCCACGTTCGCGCTCGTGTCGGGCAGGTCGAATGTCGTGCCGTCGATCGCGGCCAGCCGCCAGTCAC
>NZ_JBEYFS010000546.1:0-1046 GCF_040634475.1 Streptomyces sp. NPDC007095 | reverse complement strand
CCCAGAAGACGACCGTGGTCCGCCGATACACCTACGAGGGCGCATCTATGGCGGCGCTCTGCCGTGACTACGGCGTGGGAATCGGATGGCTGCGGTCCGGAGGGCGGGCGCTGGTATCGCACCGGCGACCTGGTGCGGCTGCGCGACGACGCCGTGGTGGAGTTCCTCGGCCGGACCGACGACCAGGTCAAGGTGCGCGGCTACCGGGTCGAACCCGGTGAGGTCACGGCCGCGCTGCGGGCTCTGCCCGAGGTGGCCGACGCCGTCGTGCTGCCCGAAGGGGAGGCGCACCGGCGGCGGCTGGCCTGCTGGGTCGTACCCGCTCCCGGCCACGCGCCGCGGCCGGACACGATCCGCACCCGGTTGCGGGAGTCGCTGGCCGACTACATGGTGCCGGCCGATGTGGTCGTGCTGGAGCGCATCCCGCTCACCCCCAACGGCAAGCCCGACCGGGCCGCCCTGCGGCAGGCGCCGAAGCCTTCGGAGCCCGAGGCCGTCGGCGCCGAGCCGAGCACCCCCGCCGAGAAGGCGGTGGCCCGGGCATGGACGGCGGTCCTCGGTCCGCGCAGGGTCGGCGCGGGCGACGACTTCTTCGCGCTCGGCGGCCATTCCTTCGCGGCCACCCGGATGGTGGGCATGCTGGCTGAGGCCACCGGCTGCACGCTGCCGGTGCGGGTGGTCTTCGAACGGCCGGTCCTGCGCGACCTGGCCACCGAGCTGGAACGCCGCATGACCGCGGCGGACCCGGCCGGGCCCCTCCCGCGGCGCGCCGAGCCCGGCACCCCGGTGCGGCTGTCGCCGGCCCAGGAGCGGTTGTGGTTCCTGTGGCGGCTGCGCCCGGACAACGACGCGTACAACACAAGTGTGGCCCTGCGGTTGAACGGCACGCTCGACACGGTCGCCCTGATGGCTGCCGTGCGCGACCTTGCCGCGCGGCACGAGGTGCTGAGCGCGGTCGTGACCGAGGACGACACCGGGCCGCTGGCCCTGCCGCTCTCGCCCGACGCCGTCCCCACGGTGGGGGCGGTGGTGGTGGGGTGCGGCGT
>NZ_JBEYFS010000545.1:0-1052 GCF_040634475.1 Streptomyces sp. NPDC007095 | reverse complement strand
CCGGACGAGGTCGTACGGCGGGCCGACCAGATCGAACTGGTCGACATGTCGCCCCAGGCGCTGCGCCGCCGTATGGCGCACGGCAACATCTACAAGTCGGACAAGGTCGACGCGGCCCTGTCCAACTACTTCCGGCCCGGCAACCTCACCGCCCTGCGTGAACTCGCCCTGCTGTGGGTGGCGGACCGGGTCGACGCGTACCTGACCGAGTACCGCAGCGAGCACCGGGTCTCGAAGATCTGGGGGTCGAGGGAGCGGATCGTGGTCGGGCTGACCGGGGGTCCCGAGGGGCGCACGCTGATCCGCCGGGCCGCCCGGCTCGCGGAGAAGGGCGCGGGCGGCGAGGTCATGGCCGTCTACATAGCCCGCAGCGACGGACTGACCTCCGCCTCGCCCAAGGAACTCGCCGTCCAGCGCACCCTGGCCGAGGACCTCGGCGGCACCTTCCACCACGTCATCGGCGACGACGTCCCCACGGCGCTCCTCGACTTCGCGCGCGGGGTGAACGCCACCCAGATCGTCCTCGGGGTGTCCCGGCGCAAGGGATGGCAGTACGTCTTCGGGCCGGGCGTCGGGGCGACGGTCGCCCGCGACTCGGGTCCCGACCTCGACGTCCACCTGATCACCCACGGCGAGGCGGGCAAGGGACGCGGACTGCCGGTCGCCCGGAGCGCACGGCTCGGCCGCCTTCGGGTCGTCTGGGGCTGGCTGGCCGGCGTGGCCGGCCCCGCCCTCCTCACACTGCTGCTGGCCGGCGTCGCGCCCGAAGTCGGCCTGGCCAACGACATGCTGCTGTTCCTGGCGATGACCGTGGCCGCCGCCCTGCTGGGCGGGCTGTATCCCGCCCTGGCCTCGGCCGTGGTCGGCTCCCTGCTGCTGAACTGGTTCTTCACCCCGCCCGTCCACACCCTGACGATCGCCGACCCGAAGAACATCGTCGCCATCGCGATCTTCGTCGGGGTCGCCGTCTCCGTGGCCTCCGTCGTGGACCTCGCCGCCCGGCGTACGCACCAGGCGGCCCGGCTGCGCGCCGAGTCGGAGATCCTCTCCTT
>NZ_JBEYFS010000544.1:0-1091 GCF_040634475.1 Streptomyces sp. NPDC007095 | reverse complement strand
GAGTATGTGGGTCGTACGGATGACCAGGTGAAGTTGCGTGGTTTCCGTATTGAGCTGGGTGAGATCGAGGCCCGGCTCGCCGTGCACCCGTCCGTCGCCGGGGCGGCTGTGGTCGTCCGTGAGGACATCCTCGGTGACCGACGCCTCGTGGGCTACGTGGTTCCGGCCGGGGAAGGCCTTGACCTGGTGGATGTTCGCCTCCATCTGGCGGCGGCCCTGCCCGATTACATGATCCCGGCCGCGCTGGTCGTCCTCGATGTGCTGCCGGTGACCGTCAACGGCAAGCTCGACCGCCGCGCCCTGCCTGCGCCCGACATCGCCTCGGCCGTCGGCCTGGCTCCCCGCACGCCCCGGGAGCAGATCCTCTGCGAGTTGTACGGGGAGGTGCTGGGTGTTCATCAGGTAAGTGTCGGCGACAGCTTCTTCGAGCTGGGTGGGCACTCTCTCCTCGCGACTCGGCTCATCAGTCGAATCCGCACGGTGCTGGGTGTCGAGGTGCCGATCCGCACCTTGTTCGAGGCGCCGAGTGTGGCTGCGCTGACCAGTCGGTTGGAGGAGGCGGAGCACCGGCGTCCGGCGCTGGTCGCGGGTGTGCGGCCGGAGGCGCTGCCGGTGTCGTTCGCGCAGCAGCGGCTGTGGTTCCTGAACGAGTTGGAGGGGCCCAACGCCACCTACAACTCACCCATGGCCGTGCGGCTTTCCGGGCCCATCGATTCAGGGGCGCTGCAAGCCGCGCTGCATGACGTGGTGACGCGCCACGAAGTCCTGCGCACGGTCTACGGCACCGTCGCCGGACGGCCTTGCCAGCGTGTGCTCCCGAGTGACGCGGTCCCCTCGCTGCTCACCACGGCCGAGTACACGGAGGGCGCGGTCTTCCAGGCGGCCTCTTACGCCTTCGACTTGAGCCGTGAGGTACCGCTTCGTGCCTGGCTGTTTTGTCGTGCGGCGGACGAGCATGTGTTGGTCGTGGTGGTGCATCACATTGCGGGTGATGGGTGGTCGTTGGGTCCGCTGGCGCGGGATCTGTCGGTGGCGTATGCGGCGCGGGTGGGCGGGGCTGTTCCGGTGTGGGGGGCGTTGCCGGTGCAGTA
>NZ_JBEYFS010000543.1:0-1092 GCF_040634475.1 Streptomyces sp. NPDC007095 | reverse complement strand
GCTCCTCGGCCACCAGCGGCAGGAACGCGGCACCGCACTGGGCGAACTGGCCGACCTGGTCTGGAACACCGCCCGCGAAGCCGACCGGCTCCACGGCAAGCTGCGCCGCCACGCCGCCCGCGTACGCGACCGCCTCGACGACACCCTCAACCCCGGCCTGGACCCGGCCTTCGTGCCGGTCACCGGTCTGCTCCAGAACACCGGCCACACCACCGACCTGCACGCCGCGCGCTTCGCGCAGCAGATGAACCAGCTCGGCCTTGTCGTGGAGAGCTACCAGGCCACCGTGCGGCGCCCCGGCGGATAGCCGAGGGGAGTTGACCACGCGGGGCCCGCAGTCGGGTCCCCGCCCCACCCCCGCCCGCGTGCCTCGTGCACCGGGCCGGAGCAACGCACCGGCCCGCCCCCTGGAAGGATCTTCGCCATGCCTGGTATCGGCCTGCACGCCGACCGCGCCCGCGTTCACGCCATCCTCGCCCACAGCCAGATCGTCCTCGACAATTCCGGTGACGCGGAATGGCCCGGTCTGGAAGCCCTGCTGGTCACCGCCGCCGAGAACAGCTCGGTCCTCGACACAGCGGGGGCCTTGTCGCCCGAATGGGCCGCGTTGCTCGCCGCCGAGGCCGCCTGGCACGTTGTCAACGCTGCTGGGCAGGTCGCCTCCGGCTTGACCGATCCCCGTCTGACGGACCTGCTGGCCCGACTCGACGGCCTGCCTCTGGCAACCAAAGTGGACTTGCTGTCCACGGCGGCTCAGCGCACTCGCTTTGAACCTCCGCCCGTCGCCAGTGTTGGGCCCGCCCAGGTGGGCCCTCGCGGCCACCAGGCGGGTCACGGCCGTAGGCCGGGACCCTGCCCGTGTGCATGTAACAGTGCAGGCTTCTGCGGCGGATGCGGGCACGCGGGCTGTGGAGGGCGACGGTGAACCAGTACACCAGGCCGGGCCAAGACGACGTGCCGGAGCTGATTCGTATGAACGACGACGGCGTCGAGCCGCAAGAGGACGAGCCGAACGCCGACGTCGCCGATCCGCTCACCGGCGCCGTACGGCTGTGCGCCCACCGCTGCGACACCTGCATCTTCCATCCCGGC
>NZ_JBEYFS010000542.1:0-1101 GCF_040634475.1 Streptomyces sp. NPDC007095 | reverse complement strand
GCCGGTGCCTGGTGTGTCAGGAGTGCCACTGCCCGTCGGCACCGGAGTGCCGCTGTCCGTCGGTACCGGACCCGGCACGGGTGTCGTGCCTGGTTCCGTGCCGGGGGCCGTGGTGGTGATCGCGTCGAAGATACGGGAGAACTGGTAGTCGCTCTGCGCGGTCCCACTGCACGAATCGGAGAGCGTGCCGGAAGCAGAGCACGCCTTGTCACGCCCGACCGCCCAGAAGGACAGCTGCTGGATCCCCTTGTCCGCGGCGAAACTCTCCACACGCGTGGCATCGTCCGTGGTGAACACCTCACCCGGAGTGTCGTTCACACCGATCATCGGCGTATTACCCTCCATCGCCCACAACTCCTGCGGCGACTTCGACGTCCAGATCTGCCCCAACTGCTCATGCAGATCCGTAGCCGCATCAATAGCGGCCTGCCCCATGTCCTGTACGTGCGAGCCGTAATCCATCGTCATGATGTTCACCAGCGTCACCCGCAGCCCCGTACTCTCCGCGTCACGCAGCAACGCCACACCATCCTGCTCCAGACCATGCGTACCCGACGGCAGTGTGAACTGGACATCCAGAGTCCGGCCCGCCGCGGCGTACTGCTGCTGCAACGCCGCCAGCGCCTGATTACGACGGTGATTGGCCGCACTGTCCGCCAGCGCACTGCCCTCGATATCGAAATCCAGCCGCGACAGACCCAACGCGTCCACCACCGTGCGGTACTGCTCCTGCAACGCCGACACCGACCTACAGCCCTGACCCAGCTCGGTCCCCGAGGCCCCACCGAACGAAGCGATCACATCACCCCCCGACGAACGCAGCCCCTCCACCGCAGACCGCCACCCCTGATCCGTCACCGGCGTATTGCCGTTGAACGTGGCCCGGCAGTCCCCACCATCCAAAACGAACGCCAGCGTGGCATACCGCAACCCCGCCTGACGCGCCCGCTCCAACTCCGACGGCGACCCCCACGTCTCGATATACGGAGCCGCATACCGAGCCGGGAAACCCGAACCCGACCCACCCGCCCCACCCGAAACAGGAGAAGGAGAAGGAGAAGGAGAAGACGGAAGAGCGACCCCCTCGCCGTCATCGGTGAC
>NZ_JBEYFS010000541.1:0-1122 GCF_040634475.1 Streptomyces sp. NPDC007095 | reverse complement strand
CTAGTGCTGGATTCCTCTTTCGCTGGGTATATGTCCTGGTGGCGGGGTAGTTGGGGATGCTCGGGGGCGGGTGCTGGGCGATGGTGTTACGGGCACGACCGGGGCGTGACGAGGACGAGCGGACCGTCGTTCGCCGGTTGTCGCGGGCGCGGAAGGCTCCGCGGGATGCGGTGATGCGAGCTCGGATGATCGAGCTGAGCTGGTCGGGGCTGCGCGTGCCGGCCATCGCTGCGGAGCTTGGCTGCAGCCAGAAGACGGTTCGGTGCTGGCTGCACCGCTTCAACCGGTCAGGCCTGCACGGGCTGGATGATCTGGGCGGGCAGGGGCGCAAGCGACGGATCACCGAGGAGGAACGCTCTCGGATCATCGCCCTGGTCAAGACCGTGCCGCCGGGACGGCTGCGGTGGGAGCCGGTCGGGGAGCTATGGGCCTTCGACGAGTCCGGGCCACCCGAGTGGACGCTGGATTCCCTGGCCGCCGCAGCGCGGGCCGAGGGGATCGCAGTGGAGCGCTCACAAGTCCGCCGGATCCTGCTCGCCGAAGGCGTGCGCTGGCGCCGCACCCGGTCCTGGACGCGTTCGAAGGACCCGGACTTCGTCCCAAAAGGACAAGGATCATCGGCCTCTATACTCAGCCGCCCGCCGGTGCGACGGTGATCTGCGCCGACGAGCTGGGGCCGGTGATCCCGCGCGCCTTCCCGCCGGCGCCGGGCTGGTCGCCGGACGGGCACCGGATCAAAGCGGAACTCGACTACAGCCGCGGGCCGGAGAAGACCTGGGTATACGGGGGCTTACGTGTCCGGGACGGGCAGCAGATCACCATGGCCGCTTCCTCCCGCAACAGTGTCTTCTACCAGCAGTTCCTGCAACTGGTCGAGGACGCCAACCCGACTGGCGAGATCTGGATCGTCACCGACAACCTGTCCTCCCACAACAGCCTGTCCACCCGGACGTGGCTGGAGGACCACCCGAGGATCCGCCACGCGTTCATCCCGGTCGGAGCGTGCTGGCTAAACCTGCAGGAAGGCTGGTGGCGGATCTTCCGCAAGACCGCCCTGGCTGGGCGGTCCTTCGCCAACCCCGACGACATCGCCCAGGCCACAGCCCTGGCCACGCAGCAGCT
>NZ_JBEYFS010000540.1:0-1156 GCF_040634475.1 Streptomyces sp. NPDC007095 | reverse complement strand
GAGGCCCTGCCTTCATGCCCGCGACCAGTTGCGATCACCCGATCGAGACTCCCGTTCGACACACACCCCTCAAGATCGGAACGACAACAGCTACTTAAAGATCCCACGGTTGGATGACCGGACAGAGTTCACGGTTGCCTCACAGCCGACGGAGCCGGACGGCCCAAGAGGCGGCGCCTGGGCTGGGCAGTAAGGCCTGCCCCCCGGAATCGTCGTCTCAGGACTCGTCGGCGAGGAAGTGCTCGGCGAGGGGGGTGCCGGCGAACTTCTTGTTCATCTCGCGGGAGAAGAGCAGCAGCGTGTTGCGCGGCCGATGGAGCACCGCGAGTTCCTGGGCCTGTCCGACGGCGTTGCGGGTGACCGTGACGACAACCTTCATGGGCTCGCCGAGGACTGATGCATCGTAGATCTCGAGGAAGCCGTTGTCGCCGAAGTCTCCGGTGAAGCTGAAGTCCTGGAACTCGTACAGTTCGCGGGCCTTGACCACGATGGCGCGGACCGCCTCCGCGCCACGGGCGGTGCCGTTCATGGCGGCGCCTTCCAGGGTGACGTCGTCGGCCAGGTTGTCCAGCCACCATGGGTAGTAGCTGAGTCCCTGGCGGCCGTTGTCGCTGTTTTCCGCGTTCGTCATGCCATGCCTACTTCCGAGATCCGGCCCTGGCCGCTTACGTATGGACCGGCTACCGGTGATTCCAGCGAGCAGATACGAGCATATGCTCATATTTTCCTGGTAGCAAGCCTGCCGTCCGACCGGCGTGGCGCCACCAGGGGCAGGCTGGCCTCGTCACAGCCGCAAGCTACGAGTACATGGGAGCAGAGTCTCCAGGTCGCCGAGGGTGCGGGCGGCCAGGTTGGCCAGGCTCCGCTTGATGTGCGCCCACGCGCCCTCTACCGGGTCGAGGTCGGGCACACGCCCTGGCCCACCGCCTGCAGCACAGCACACCGGGGCAAGATGCATGGCCTCACTGCATGAACACGTATACAGCCCTCACGCACTCAGGGCTGTGAGCTCGCATCTGGGCGTCTGGCGGGGGCCACAGCCGGCACCCAGCCAGCACTCATAAGAACTCCTAACAAAGTGAGAGGTTCCTCAGTCGTCGCCAGCAGATGATGCTGCAGGCCAGGCTGAGGAAGGCTTCGTGGATGTCGTCGCGTA
>NZ_JBEYFS010000539.1:0-1163 GCF_040634475.1 Streptomyces sp. NPDC007095 | reverse complement strand
GAGTACCGGTAGGCCACTGGCGAGGTTTCCGCTGCGCGGACCCTTCTCCAGTGGCCCCCGGCCCGAACCCGCCGTGCACCCTTTCGGTGCAGCGGGCTCTCCAGTGACTACTGCGTGCTTTTTCACCCGGGTTACGTATGGATGCTTCCGTGACAAGGCGGGCAGACCACGAGGGTTCTGCGTCGTTTCTTGAGCATCAGTTGCGCCCATGCGGGCTGTTCTCCTGTGCTGCTGAACTCTGCGAGGGAGCGAACTTGGTGTACTTGTACCTCAGTTCGGTTCTCGCAGAGTTCACACTGTCCGCGTTGTAGCCGGTCGATCAGTTGGCTGCCGCGCGGGCGGCTGCGTGGGGTGAACAAGGTGGACGGGAGATCGTCGAGGACGGCCGTCCGTTTCCGGGTGAGGGGAATGCCACCGAACCGTGCGGTCAGTGGTTTCCTGCCCTCGCGGTTGATTCTGGCCTCGAAGCACCTGCGTGGTCCTTGGGGTGTCCTGATGGTTGTTTTGTAGCGGTTCGCCATCGTGGTCACCCTCGACCGGTGCCTGGCGGCCAGGGTCTTGAGCATGGAGGTCAGCATGACCCCCTTGAGCCGGTCGAGTCTCCAGACGTCGCCGGCCAGCAGGTAGTACTGAACGATGCCCCGGTACTGCGCTCCGTAGATGCCGATGATGTCGAAGGGTGTGCAACTCGTCAGCGGGAGCAGGTGTGTGGGTTTGCCACGGTGGAGGAACGGGGCGCATTTGGCCTTGATCACGTCTTTGGGTACGCGGAGTTGGATCTTTCCGTTGATGGAGCGGAGACCGCGGTTGATGCGGCCTCCCCGGGAGACCTTTTCGTCGGCGTGCTGGACGGTGATCTCGTAGCCGAGGAAGCGGGCCGCCTGGGTGCGGCCGTGCGTGATCAGCGTCTTGTCCTGGTTGAGTTCCAGCTTGAGGTCGTCGCGCAGGAATGTGGCCAGGCGCTGTTTGATCGTCTCGGCTTCGGCCTTGGGTCCGATGAACCCGAGGAGGTGATCGTCCGCGTAGCGGATGTAGCGCAGCCGCCGGTAGCCTGGATCATATGGATCTCCGGCCGGATGGCGGCGTAACTCCTTTCGCCATTGGCGGACTTGAGCGGACTCGGTGTTCTCCTTCCTGTAGGCGAGTCGCTTCCGGGCAGCTCC
>NZ_JBEYFS010000538.1:0-1176 GCF_040634475.1 Streptomyces sp. NPDC007095 | reverse complement strand
GGTTTGAGGAAGTCGACTCCCTGGCGGTTCCCCGTCTGATGCGCTGGGAGCAGGCAAGCGGGCGCAGTTCTGATGGTGTTGGGCCCATGCGCTGCACCGGCAGCGCACCGGTCCCCTCGCCCGATTCGACGGGCGAGGCCACCGGCAGCGAGAGCGAGGGGAGTTCGAGCCCGGAGGCGGGTCCCACGGGGGCGGCGAGCAGGCCCTTGACCAGTCCGCCGGGAGCGCCGTCGAGGACGGCGTGCGACAGCGTGCCGGTGAAGGAGGGGTTCTGCCAGGTCGTCAGCCGGCCGCCGAACCCGGCGTCGGCGACGGAGCCCGGCCGGTCCGTGGCCCGCTGGATCGGCGGCAGCGCTGGCCAGGCGGCAGGCCGGACCACACGCGCACCGGCTGCCTGCCCCGCACCGCCCGCCGTGGACGTATCGCTCGCCCCGGTCTCCGTACCGCCGGCCGGAGCCGAAGCACCCGCCGGTCCGGAAGCGGACGCGGCGGCGGAACCGCTGCCGGCCCCCCGCTCAGGTCCGCCGCCCCGCAGCCGATCAAAAAGCCCCACGCCGTGTCACCCTTCTCCGGCGCCGCGGTTGACGAGTGCCGCGATCTGTTCCGTGTAGCCGCGCCGGTCGCGGTGTTCGAGATCCAGGATGGTCTCCAGGCTCCAGTGGAAGTGATAGGCGATGTACGCGATCTCCTCCTGGATGCGGTCGGTCGCGTACGTCACGATTCCCCCAGGCGGCTCCCGCCGAGTTCGACCTCGAACGGCTCCTCGCAGTGCGGGCAGGTCACGGCGGCACGGGTGTGGCCCTCCGCGTTGACCTGGCGGTAGAAGTCCTGCAGGAAGGCGAGGTCCGAGGCGAACATGTTCTCCACCACCCCGTCGTGCACCAGCGGAAGGGTGCCGAGCCGGGTGATGACCCGGCCGAGCAGCACGACCGACAGGTACGCCGGGTTCTCCTGCACCCGCATGTCACGCAAGGGGACCAGCTCGTCGCGAGCGGTGGCGAGCCGCATCACGCCGTGCCGGTGCACGGTGCCGGAGTCGTCCACGTACCCGCGCGGCAGCTCGAACTCGAACTCGGTGCGCAGCGGTTGCGCGGCTGCGGCCGGGGCTGCGGCCGGGGCCGGAGCCGGAGCAGCGGTCTGCTCCGGAGTTCCTGTTCGGCGTCGTGTGCGCGCGCC
>NZ_JBEYFS010000537.1:0-1187 GCF_040634475.1 Streptomyces sp. NPDC007095 | reverse complement strand
GGGTCTGTACGCTCACCGGTGTAATTGATGATCATGGAAGAGACATCAAGTGACTGACACCGTGACCGAGTCCGTGGCCGCCGATGACCTGGCGGAACCGTCGCTGGAGACCGCGGCGGTCGAGCAGAAGCTCATCGACCAGCTCGTCGAGCAGGCCCGGAGCAAGGGGCTGCAGCTGACCGGCGAGGGAGGGTTGCTGCAGCAGCTGACCAAGGCGGTTCTTGAGTCCGCCCTGGAAGGCGAGATCACCGACCATCTCGGCTATGACAAGCACGACCCGGCGGGCAAGGACGGCGGCAACTCCCGCAACGGCACCCGTTCCAAGACGGTGCTGACGGACATCGGGCCGGTCGAGATCGATGTGCCCCGCGACCGGGAGGGCTCCTTCGAGCCGGCCATCGTCAAGAAGCGGCAGCGCAGGCTGACCGGCGTGGATGAGATGGTCCTCTCGCTGTCCGCGAAGGGCCTCACGCACGGGGAGATCTCCGCGCATCTGGCCGAGGTCTACGGCGCGGACGTGTCCAAGACGACCATCAGTACGATCACCGACAAGGTGATGGACGGCATGGCGGAATGGCAGAACCGGCCGCTCGACCGCGTCTACCCGGTCGTCTTCATCGACGCCATCAACGTCAAGATTCGCGATGGCCAAGTAGCGAACAGGCCGATCTACGTGGCCCTGGCGGTCACCGCCGAGGGGCACCGCGACATCCTCGGCCTGTGGGCCGGCGACGGCGGCGAAGGCGCGAAACACTGGCTGCGAGTGCTCTCCGAGCTCAAGAACAGGGGCGTTGAAGACGTCCTCATGCTGGTCTGCGACGGGTTGAAGGGGCTGCCCGACGCGGTCGGCGAGGTCTGGCCCCGGACTGTGGTGCAAACGTGTGTGGTTCACCTCTTGCGGGCGTCGTTCCGTTACGCGGCCCGGCAGGACTGGGACAAGATCGCGAAGGCACTCAAGCCCGTCTACACCGCGCCGACCGAGGACGCGGCCACGACACGGTTCCTGGAATTCGCCGAGACCTGGGGCAAGAAGTACCCGGCGATCGTCCGCCTCTGGGAGTCCAGCTGGGCCGAGTTCACGCCTTTCCTGCAGTTTGATGCGGAAATACGCCGAATTGTGTGCACGACCAACAGCATCGAGAGCGTCAACGCCCGCATCCGCAAGGCCGTCCGCTCCCGCGGGCACT
>NZ_JBEYFS010000536.1:0-1198 GCF_040634475.1 Streptomyces sp. NPDC007095 | reverse complement strand
GACTGAGAAGGGTCAGGAGGGCCATCCTGAGGTCAGTTGGTCCTTGAAGAACACGCTGGCCTCGAACGAGTCGGGGCTGGTGCTGGTGATCTTGTCGGAGAAACCGAAGGCAAGTCGCGGACCACCGGAGGACCGCCAAACGGCTATGCCCTGGGGTTCACGTCCGGGCAAGGAGGCGCCGGCCGTCGTCGCGAATTTCCAGCGGTATGCACTTCCAGGATCGTTCATGTCGATGCAGATGATGTACGAGGGCGGGGTGGAGTCGCTGCTAGAGGGTGGTCCGCCGAAGAGCAGGTAGGCGTATTGCCCGTATGCGGTGATGCCCTGGAACTGGTCGCTGTCGTTCAGCCCGAGTTCGGCGTTGGTGGGAATGGCCCGCTCCAGCAGGCGCTTGGAAATGACACCCGAGGACAGCACCTGGGACAGGTCGAACAGCGCCAGACGCCAAGGGGTCGTCGTTCCCATGTACCGAATGAGAAGCCGGTTGTTGTAGGGATCGATCGCCGGACGAGGACAGTCGAGGAAGGTCGCGACGTCCATCGGGAACACCCCGAGATACTGCCCGCCGCGATTGAAGTAGTCGAGGTCGCCGCCGTCCTTGTACTTGAAGCGGGCGATCTTGTGACTGTTCGGCGGCTCAGGCGGCGTGGCATTGGGATTCTTACTCTCCCAGTCGCCTGCCACCCAGATGTAGGGAGATCCGTCGGTGTCGGGCTCGACCCCGATGGACGAGCCGTGGTCGAACGCGTGAATCGCCATGGCTCCGAGCACATTGCCCGAGAGATCGGTCCTCGACACCCACAGATCGCCGTTGTCACTGCCCACTTTGGTCTGCACGAAGTAGATGTGCCCGTAGACGTGATCGTAGGCGAACGACTGCATCGCCCAGTAAGGCTGGTGAAGCGTCTGCCGCAAGACGGGATTACCGCCGGTCCCGTCGAGTTTGAAATGCAGGGTCGCATCCACATCGGCGTTGGCCGTTCCCGCCGCGGACAGGGAAAGTCCGCCGGTCGCGGCGGCGACGGTTAACGCCGCGCTGCCACGAAGGAATGCGCGCCGGTTCGTACGGTGCGGGCCGCTCTCGTGGGCTATGTCGCTCAAATCATCACCCTCCAGGTCGCCTGACAGATTCTGATCAAACTAGCAGTCAGATCGCTGTGAGAGGAGGGATGAGGCTGAACTCGTGAGGGGCGCGGGG
>NZ_JBEYFS010000535.1:0-1206 GCF_040634475.1 Streptomyces sp. NPDC007095 | reverse complement strand
TCATCCTGGGCCACCGCCCGCGTCCGTCGCAGCCACACCCGCCAAACCTTGCCCGTCCGTACAACAATGACGTGGGGCCTTCCTCCCGGAACGACTGCTGTGGCGCTGTTACGTTGGCTGACAGGGTGGGGTGATCTTCTGGTTGATCACGCTGGGAGGAGTCGTCTGTGGAAAGCGCGTCGCCGTCGTACAGGGGTACCGGTATCCGGTCGGGGTGATCTCCCACTGCGTGTGGCTGTGCTCCCGCTTCCCGTCGTCGTTCCGCGAGGTCGAGGAGGGCCCCGGAGTCCTAGCTCAGAGCCGAGTAGCCGGAGGGACTCTCACTCTCCGGCCCTCACAGAACCGTGCTTAACAGTCGCCCGTTACACGGCTCTTGTCGCTCTGTTCATCAGACCGCGAACGCGCGAACGGTGTAGCGCCAGTGCGCGAACATGCGGGGGTACCGCTGGGCGATCTCCTGCATCTTCGCAAGTGCTCTTCGTTCGGCGGCGAGCCGTTTGTACTTCCTGCGGATCCAGAGCACCAGGTAGGCGTTGATGCGCGTCAAGAACGGGAGCAACTCCCAGGGCCTGAAACGGCCGTAGTAGTTGATCCATCCCGCCACGACAGGGTTGATCCTGCGGGCGAGCTCGTTGAAGGTCAGACCGGTGCGGGTGTGCAGGTGCCAGGAGCGCACCTCCCGCCCCATCTTCTTCAGGGCGTCCCTGCTGACGGCCGGGTCGAACGACAGGAACTGCCTGCCGTGCCGGGTCCGGCTTCGTCTGGCGCGGAACGTGTAGCCGAGGAACGTGAACGCCGTGTGCTCGAAGGAGCCTGGGCGCGAGCCGTCCTGGCAGTAAACGATCCGGGTCTTGGCCGGGTGCAAGTGCAGCCCAACCTCGGCCATCCTGTCCGTGAGCGCGGCCAGCACCTCGCGGGCCTGGCGCTCGGTGACGCAGTGCAGCACCGCGTCATCCGCGTAGCGCTCGAACCAGACGGACGGGAACTCCCGGTCCATCCAGACATCGAACGCGTAGTGCAGAAACAGGTTCGCCAGGACAGGAGAAACCACGCCCCCAACGCAATGGGCAACTTCTGCTTCGAGGTGACGCTCGGCTACCGGCGCTTGGAGCTCCTCCCTCTCACGGAGGGTAAGGGCCGTCACAATGGGTAGTAGGTTTGTGACATGGTGCGTGGTGATCGTGTCGATAGCGTCGAGTACGCCCG
>NZ_JBEYFS010000534.1:0-1248 GCF_040634475.1 Streptomyces sp. NPDC007095 | reverse complement strand
CTAGTAGACTGTCGCAGCTAATTCCTGGGATAGAGGTGGCGCAGTTTGATGCGTGCGTCGTGGGTGGTGAACTGCCAGTCCACCTGACGTTGGTCGGTGTTGGTGGCGTTCTGCCAGGCCGAGAGTTCGGTGTTGAGGGTGTCGAGGTCGCCGATCCGGCGGTCGAGACATTGCCTGGTCAGCGCGGAGAGTTCGATCTCGGCGATGTTGAGCCATGACCCGTGCTTGGGCGTGTGGTGGATCTCGAGGCGCTGAGCCAGGGCGAAGGCCTCTTCTGGTTCGAATGCCTCGTACAGTGAGGCGATGCCGTGGGTGTTGAGGTTGTCCATCACCAGCACAACCGTCTCGGCATCGGGGTAGTCCACGCTCAGCAGCTGCCTGACCTGGCCGGCCCAGTCGATCCGGGTCCTCTGGGGCAGCGCCTGAACTCGACGCCACCCGCGCAGGGGTTCGACCCATACGAAGATCGAGCACGTGCCGCAGCGGATGTACTCGCTGTCCTGGCAGGCGTCGTGACCAGGGCGGCCCGGGAGCGGGTCGCGGACATGGCCGAGGAGCTGGTAGGGCTTCTCGTCCATGCACACGACCGGACATGCCGGGTCATAGGGCCGGGCATAGACGGCCAGTACGTCTTCCATCCGGGCCGCGAACTCCGCGTTCGCTCGTGGTGGGATGGTCCAGCACTTCTTCAGGTGAGGACGCAGTTCCGTTTTTTTAAGACCCGGCCGATGGTGGAATGGTCCAGATCGGGGATGTCCTCGACCAGTGCGACGTGCTTCTCCAGCAGCCGCAGCGACCACCGGGTATAGCCCTGGGGTGGCTGTGAGCACGCCATCGCGATCAGCCGGGCTTCGACCTCACCGGTCACCGGCGAGGGCACCGGCGGGAGGTCGCGCTTCTTCCGCGTGATGGTGGCGTGAACATCGCCACCGGTTTCGGTGAAACGCTTGGCGACCAGCCGCAACGTCTCACCGGAGACGCCGAGCCGGGCCGCGATCACCTCCTGCGAGCCGATCCCGCCTACAGAGGTGTCGAGTGCGAGCAGCACCCTCGCCCGCCTGATTACCGAGGCCGGATGAACCCCCGTCGTGGTCACCCGGACCAACTCCTCGCGGTCCTGCGCGGTCAGCACCACCGGCCTCTTCTTCTGCGAACCCATCGCACCAGTCCTGTCCGGCAGAGCGGGAATCTGCCAGACGCAAGCCTCCCAATCAAACAGCCCATACCTAAGCAGCGACACGCTACTAG
>NZ_JBEYFS010000533.1:0-1255 GCF_040634475.1 Streptomyces sp. NPDC007095 | reverse complement strand
ACTAGTAGATTGTCGCGGCTAAGTTTTGGGATATAGGTGGCGCAGTTTGATGCGTGCGTCGTGGGTGGTGAACTGCCAGTCCACCTGACGTTGGTCGGTGTTGGTGGCGTTCTGCCAGGCTGAGAGTTCGGCGTTGAGGATGCCGAGGTCGCTGATCCGGCGATCGAGGCATTGCCGGGTCAGCGCGGAGAGTTCGATCTCGGCGATGTTGAGCCATGAACCGTGCCTGGGCGTGTGGTGGATCTCGAGGCGCTGGGCCAGGGCGAACGCCTCTTGTGGTTCGAATGCCTCGTACAACGAGGCGATGCCGTGGGTGTTGAGGTTGTCCATCACCAGCACCACGGCCTCGGCATCGGGGTAGTCCACGCTCAGTAACTGCTTGACCTGGCCGGCCCAGTCGATCCGGGTCCGCTGGGGCAGTGCCTGGACGCGACGCCGCCCGCGCAAGGGTTCGACCCACACGAAGATGGAGCACGTGCCGCAGCGGATGTACTCGCTGTCCTGGCAGGCGTCGTGACCGGGGCGGGCCGGGAGCGGGTCGCGGGTATCGGCGAGGAGCTGGTAGGGCTTCTCGTCCATGCACACCACCGGACGTGCCGGGTCGTAAGGCCGGGCATAGACGGCCAGCACGTCTTCCATCCGGGCCGCGAACTCCGCGTTCGCCCGTGGTGGGATGGTCCAGCACTTTCTCAGGTGGGGGCGCAGTTCCGTTTTTTTAAGACCCGCCCGATGGTGGAGTGGTCCAGATCGGGGATGTCCTCGGCCAGTGCGACGTGCTTCTCCAGCAGCCGCAGCGACCACCGGGTATAGCCCTGGGGTGGCTGTGAGCACGCCATCGCGATCAGCCGGGCTTCGACCTCGCCGGTCACCGGCGAGGGCACCGGTGGCAGGTCGCGCTTCTTCCGCGCGATCGTGGCGCGCACATCACCGCCGGTCTCGGCGAAACGCTTGGCGACCAGCCGTAACGTCTCACCGGAGACGCCGAGCCGGGCCGCGATCACCGCCTTGGAATCCACCTCCCCCACCGAGGTGTCCAGTGCAAGTAGCACCCGCGCACGCATGATCATCGAGGCTGGGCGAACACCCGTCGTGGTCACCCGGACCAACTCCTCACGATCCTGCGGTGTCAACCTGACCGGACGCTTCTTCTGCGAACCCACGACGACAGTCCTGTCTGGCAAAAGGGAAAGAGAAACCCACCAGACACCAGCCTCCCAACCAGACATGCCACAACTAAGCAGCGACACGCTACTAG
>NZ_JBEYFS010000532.1:0-1274 GCF_040634475.1 Streptomyces sp. NPDC007095 | reverse complement strand
TGGGCGACGACCGCGCCCCGCTGGTTCTGGAGCAGCCGCTGCCACAGCCGGTCCGGCTCGACCTCGGGAATCAGCACGGTGACCCGGGTGCCGGGCTCCGCGGCGGCCGTCTCGCCCACGTACTCGGCGATCGGGCGCCCCACGGTGCGGCGCTCGGAGGTGAGCTGGACGAGCGGTACTCCGGGGTCCCACTGTGCCCAGTCGCGGGCCAGCGCATGCGTGTGGGCGCGGTCCTCGGCGTCGGGGTGGCACACCGTGACGGCGCGTACCTCATCGCCGAGGGAGGCGGCGGCGTTCAGGGCCTCCACGGTCAGCCGGGACAGGTTCGACACCGGGACGATCACCAGCGAACGGTCACGGCGCGGCGGCTCGGGGGTCCGCCCGAGGCCCAGCCGCTCACCGATCCGCGCGTACGCCCGGTGCACCGTCTCGAAGGCGGCCACCAGCAGCGGCACGGCGATCACTATCAGCCAAGCGCCATCCTCGAACTTCGTCGCCGTCACCACGACCGCCGAGACACCGGTGAGCACGGCGCCGAAACCGTTCAGCAGAGCCTTGCCCCGCCACCCCCTCCCCCGCTCACCACGCCAGTGCCGGACCATTCCGACCTGCGCGATCGTGAAACCGACGAAGACGCCGATGGCGAAGAGCGGCACCAGGGTGTTGGTGTCGCCGCCGGAGAAGACGAGCAGGGCCGCCGACACCAGCGCCAGCGCGAACACACCGTGACGGTGCACCTGCCGGTCGGCCTTCAGGGCGAAGACGTGCGGGAGGTAGTTGTCGCGGGCCAGCAGCTTCAGCAGCACGGGCAGGCCGCCGAAGGAGGTGTTCGCGGAGAGCGCCAGCAGGATCATCGTGGCGAACTGGATCACGTAGAAGGCCCAGTTGTGGCCGAGCGAGGCGTCCGCGAGCTGGGCGAGGACGGTGACGCCCGCCACCGGCTGGAGGTGGAAGCGCGAGATGAGGACCGACAGGCCGATCAGCATCACCCCGAGGACGGCTCCCAGGGCCACCTCCGCCCGCTGGGCCCGGCGCACGCGGGGAATGCGGAAGGACGGCACCGCGTTCGCGAGGGCCTCGACACCCGTCAGCGCGCTGCACCCCGAGGCAAAGGCCTTCAGCATGAGCAGCGCGCCGACGGTGGTGGCATTGCCGGCGAGGACGGAGGCGTGCCCGGCCGCGGCCGCGGTGCTGACAGGCGCGGACCGGAAGAGACCAACCGCGATCAGCACCAGGATCGACACGACGAAGACCGCCGTCGGCACGATGAACGC
>NZ_JBEYFS010000531.1:0-1295 GCF_040634475.1 Streptomyces sp. NPDC007095 | reverse complement strand
GTCCTGCCGACCGTCCTGGCGTTCGACTCGCGTGACCGGCTCGACGCCTTCACCGCCGCGCTCCAGGCTGTTGTCGACCGCCACGATGTCCTGCGCACCGCCGTCATGTGGGAAGGGCTTCCGCAGCCGGTGCAAGTGGTGGCGCGGCAGGCCGGGCTGCCGGTCGAGCACATCGAGCTGCCGACGGAGGACGGCTTGACGCACGGCGCGCCGGAGCGGCTTCTCGCCGCCTGTCCGACGACGATGGATCTCGCCAGCGCGCCGCTGCTGCGCGCCTACATCGCCGCTGAGCCCGGTAGTGAGAGGTGGCTGCTGCTGGTGCAGCAGCATCACCTCGTGGTGGACCACACGGCCTTGGGCCTGCTGCTGTCCGAGGTCCGGGCCGTTCTGGCCGGGGAGACCGGGAGCCTGCCCGAGCCGCGGCCCTACCGCGACTTCGTGGCCCAGGCCAGGCTCGGGAGCCCTGACGCGGAGCATGAGCGCTTCTTCTCCGAGCTGCTCGGTGACGTGGCAGAGCCGACGGCGCCGTTCGGCGTGCTGGACGTGCGCGGGGATGCCATGAAGTTGACGGAGGCCCGGCTGTCGCTGGCACCGGAGCTCGCGGCGCGGCTGCGCGAACAGGCGCGTCGACGGGGCATAAGCGCGGCGACGCTATTCCACCTCGCCTGGGCACGGGTCGTGGCGGCCACCTCAAACCGCGACGACGTCGTCTTCGGCACCGTGCTGTTCGGTCGGATGAGCAGCGGTGAGCGTGTCCCCGGGCTCTTCATCAACACCCTGCCTATCCGTACCCCTGTCGCCGCAGTGAGCGTGACTGACGCCCTGGCGGCGATGCGCACGCAGCTGGCCGACCTGGTGGCCCACGAGCACGCCTCCCTGGCTCTGGCTCAGAAGTGCAGCGGGGTGGAGGGAAGCGCGCCGCTCTTCACCGCGCTCCTCAACTACCGTCACGGGGAGGGACCCGGTCTGGTCGATGCCTCCGCGATCGGACTGCCCGGCGTCGAGGTGGTGTACGTCCACGAGCGCACCAACTATCCGCTCACGCTGACGGTCGACGACTTCGGCGATGCCTTCGCACTCACCGTCCAGGCCGTCGATCCGATCGACGCCCAGTCGGTGTGCGACCTGGTGGACGCCACGCTCGCCGGAGTGGCCGACGCAATGGAGCACACACCGGGGACGGTACTCGCGAACGTCGACGTCCTGGGCCGCGAAGAGCGGCAGCGGCTGATTGTCGAGTGGAACGACACGTTCCATGAGACGCCGTCCGGGACGTTGCCGGAGTTGTTCGCGGC
>NZ_JBEYFS010000530.1:0-1298 GCF_040634475.1 Streptomyces sp. NPDC007095 | reverse complement strand
GTGGCTACGGCGGACTGGAGTTTGAAGACCAGCGATGTCCCGGAGGGGCGGCGTCGGCAGTGGCGCGCTGACCGTGCGTTGCGGCCGGCGATGCGTTCGCCGGGGCGGCCTGATCCGTCTCGGGTCGTGCAGCGCCAGTTCTGGCGACTGATCGCCACGGGGGTCACGACGGTGGAGGCGTCGTTGGCGGTCGGCGTGTCGTGGCCGGTGGGTGCGAGGTGGTTTCGTCACGCTGGCGGCATGCCTCCGATCTCGTTGGCCGAGCCCTCGGGCCGGTACCTCACGTTCGAAGAGCGCGAGGAGATCGCGATCCTCAGGGCGACGAGCAAGGGCGTGCGCGAGATCGCCCGCGCCCTGGGGCGAGACCCCGGGACAATCTCTCGCGAACTGCGCCGCAACGCCGCCACGCGCGGCGGCAAGCAGGAATACCGCGCGACGGTCGCCCAGTGGAAGGCTCAGCAGGCGGCCAAGCGCCCGAAGACCGCGAAACTCCTGGGTAACGACCGGTTGCGTGAGTACGTAGAGGACCGGCTCGCCGGCAGCATCCGTCGCCCCGACAACATGACCGTCACCGGGCCCAAAACGCCCGCATGGAAAGGGCTGAACAAGCCGCACCGTCAGGACAGACGTTGGGCGACGGCATGGAGTCCGGAGCAGATTTCGCACCGACTCCGTGTCGACTTCCCCGATGATGAGTCCATGCGCATCAGCCACGAAGCGATCTACCAGGCGCTGTTCATCGAAGGCCGTGGCGCGCTCAAGCGGGAACTGGTGACGTGCCTGCGCACCGGCCGGGCGCTGCGGGCTCCCCGTGCACGGTCGCAGAACAAGCCGCAGGGGCATGTCACCGCGGACGTCGTCCTCAGCAAACGCCCCGCCGAGGCCACGGACCGCGCGGTCCCCGGACACTGGGAAGGCGATTTGATCATCGGGACGGGCCGTTCCGCGATCGGCACGCTTGTCGAGCGCAGCAGCCGCTCCACGCTCCTGGTGCACCTGCCCCGTCTGGAGGGCTGGGGCGAGAATCCGCCCGTGAAGAACGGCCCCTCGCTCGGGGGCTATGGCGCGATCGCGATGAACGCGGCGCTCACCACGTCGATGACGCAATTGCCTGAGCAGCTACGTAAGACCCTCACCTGGGACCGTGGGAAGGAACTCTCCGGTCATGCTCAGTTCGCTCTCGATACCGGGACGAAGGTGTTCTTCGCCGATCCGCACTCGCCCTGGCAACGACCGACGAACGAGAACACGAACGGGCTGCTGCGCCAGTACTTCCCGAAGGGCACCGATCTCTCCCG
>NZ_JBEYFS010000529.1:0-1303 GCF_040634475.1 Streptomyces sp. NPDC007095 | reverse complement strand
GGGCAGGCAGGCGGCCCGGTGGGCGTGATGGCCGTCGGCATTGCCGCACCCAAGGTCCTGGAGCAGTTGGCCGGGGGGAAGCTGGCGGAACTCGAGATGCTGCGGGCGAGCCAAAACGCCGTGCCGGCGGCACGACCGGACGTGAGGGCCGAGCCCGGGCAGGGTGTTGCGGCGGACACCGCGCACCCAGGCACCGATGCGGCCCGCGCCCCCGAACCTGTCCTCGATCAACGATCCGGTCCGGGTCCCGCCCCAGCGGAAGGAGCAGCGGGTGATGGCTGACTCGTTCATGCAACAACTCATCGCCTCGCTCGCACGGCGCACACCCGTCCTCGACGAGTCGGTCTCGTACCGACCCGACTCGCCGGAAACCAAGGGCCATCCCCATTCCCCTCACCCGGCCGAGCCGGTTCTGCTCGCCGAGGACCGGCCCGATTTCGAGCGCACTCTGGACGAGGCGCTGATCGAGGAGGCCCCCGGCGCGACGGAACGTCTCAACGCCGAGCAGTTGCGCACGATGGCGGTCACCGCCCGCGAAGCCATCGCGGCGAGGGCGGCGCCCGAGTACGCGCACTACGTCGAGGTGAGGGAACGGGCCCGGAACCTCAGTGGATCCGAAGCGCTCCACGAGGACCCGGACCCGGCCGAGGCGTCGGGTGCCGGGGCCGCCGCAGTCGTGGCTGTCCTCGCCCCTGTGCTCTCCGGAACCGCCGCGGTGATCTCCCTGCTTGTCGGCTACGTGCTGGGCATGATGAGCCCGAAACCCGCATTCGCCTCGGCGTTGTTGAACATGGGCTGGGTCTTCACCGCGATCACGGCGGCTGCCGTACTCGCGGGCCTGGTCGGCCTCTTGCTGACAGCCCTGCGCGACGGTTCCGTGTCGCAGTCTCATGTGGGTTCGGCTTGGAACGAGGAGGTCGCCGCCGCCAGGGATGCCTGGCGGCAGGCCATTCGCAGAAGGGGCATCGAGCCGTTCCTGCGCGATGTACGCAAGGCCGTGAGCAGAGGTCTCGACCATGACTAGACATCGCCGTAGCCCGGTATGGTCCGGGAATCTGGCGGCCGCCCCGACTGTCCTGCTGTCCGGCACCCACTGGGTGGCGGGGGCTGCCTGGCCGGTTCAGTCGTCGTAGTGGAGAGTGCCGTCCTCGTCCATGGTCGGGTGCATCTTCGTCGGGCCGTACTCGTCCTGGTCCGAGGGGCGTGGCGGTTCCGGTCCGTCGGGCCCGCAGCGGACCATCCGCTCGATGCGGCAGATCCGGAACAGGCGGTCGCCCACACGCGCTTCATCGGCACGGCCGGC
>NZ_JBEYFS010000528.1:971-1326 GCF_040634475.1 Streptomyces sp. NPDC007095 | reverse complement strand
CCTGGAAGACCAGAATGTGATTGCGGTCGTGGACGCGCGAAAAGCATTCCGCCTCCGGCGGTGCTTTATGGAAACTGGCCTCCGGCCAGATTCCATAAAGCTGTGTGCCTCCGGCACGAAAAGCGTTGTGTATGGGTGGTGTTGAGGTTTTTCGGGGGTGGGGTTTGAGGGGGTGTCAGAAAGGTTTTCGGGTGCGGGGACGGGAATGGCCTTCCAGTCCATTCCCGGGGGTGTCAGGGATTCTCCGAATTCCCTGACACGGGAGAAATGGAGAAACTCCCGAATTCCATGGAACCAGTAAAGCACGGAAATCGAGAGAGGGTTGGGGCCACCGGGGCCCACCCCCCCCCGACAC
>NZ_JBEYFS010000528.1:0-961 GCF_040634475.1 Streptomyces sp. NPDC007095 | reverse complement strand
GGGGCGCCCTACCCCACCCGGTTTTGGCCAATTTGCGCTGTGGCCCTCCGGGCCCAAACCCGCCCCGGACACAGAGAGAGTGACCGAGCGTCAGACAACAACCGAATGTGTGGGAACCCTCCGGGCACCCACACACCCCAACACCCCATCAGGCGCCCACACAGACGCCTGACAGGCCACCAGGCCCCCGACACCCAGCGCGGCGACACCGGCGCCGCGCCACCGCCGACAGAGGCCCAGCCCGATCCCCGAGGCCGCCGCCCGACCACACCCCGCCCCCATTCCTCTACTCATTCATCTACGGTGCGGGAAAGTGGCAGCTGAGGGGATGTCAGACCCCCGACCATGCGCGGAGACCTTGGTTGACCTGCGGATACCTCACTCCCGCCTGAGAGGCTCGCGCAAGAGATGTTGCAAGAGAAGGCGCAGGAGTAGCCGCAAGAGAAGGCGCAAGAGATGTTGCAGGCTTCGGTGTTTCGGGTGCCTACGCCAGGTCGAAAGTGTATTATTGATTTTGAGTTCAGGCGGCAACCTGACTCAGGCTCAATCACCAACACGAGGAGCTCCCTTGGACACGGAAACCGTTGACGCGGTAAGCCGGCTCACGATCCACATTGCTGGAGAGCACGAGACCGACGCGTCTATCGGTCTGACGCTCATTCCCCTTCTCAAGATTCCGACTGCCATCATCGAATTCCGGCACCCTACCGGCGCGCGTGTGCGGTGGGAAGGCTGGTGCGAGGCCACCGAAATGCTTGACAGGATCTTTCCGGAGCAGGTTGACGCAGGCGAATTGCGTGAGCCCGAACTGACCATCAATTCGTTTGTGATCCTGGATGACGCGCCCCGTCACGCAAAGGTCCGGGCCAGGGCTTCGGCGTAGTCGCCGGGCGTCCGGTTCATGACGGTCTGCCAGGTTGATGCCCAGGGAGAGCGGAACAGGCACGGCTTCCAAGATCAT
>NZ_JBEYFS010000527.1:0-1332 GCF_040634475.1 Streptomyces sp. NPDC007095 | reverse complement strand
CGGATGGAACTCCTGGTCGGCCGCGACCACGACGTCCGCGCCGCCGAGGCGCCCGGCGGGCAGGTGCGAGCGCAGGCCGGACTCGGCCAGTACGCCGGTGCCGGTGATCAGTGCCGCGCCGCCGACGACCGCGCACGCCACGGCGATCAGCGCGGTGATCCGATGTCGGACCATCTGCAGGGCAAGACGGAACATGGCTCAGACCTCGCCCAACGCGACGAGTCGGTCGGCCAGTTGGGGGGCGGAGGGTGCCTCCAGGGCCTCGACCACCCGGCCGTCGGCCATCACCAGCACCTGGTGCGCCCGCGCCGCGGCGGCTGGGTCGTGGGTGACCATCACCACCGTCTGGCGCAGCTCGTTGACGAGATCACGCAGCAGGTCCAGTACCTCGTGGGCGCTGCGCAGATCCAGCGCGCCGGTCGGCTCGTCGGCGAACACGACGGCTGGCTTGGCTACCAACGCCCGTACGACGGCGGCCCTTTGCTGCTGTCCGCCGGAGAGCTCGGCCGGGCGGTGGGTGAGCTGTTCGGAGAGACCGACCCCCTCGACCAGGGTGCGCAGCCAGTCGTGGTCCGGGGTGCGTCCCTCGAGCCGCAGGGGCAGCGTGATGTTGTCCTCGATGGTGAGGGAGGGGATCAGGTTGTAGGCCTGGAACACGAACCCGATGCGCTCGCGGCGCAGTTCGGTGCGGCGGGTCTCGTTCAGCCCGGCGATCTCGTGGCCGTCGATACGGATGCTGCCCGACGTCGGGGAATCCAGCCCCGCGGCGCAGTGCATCAGCGTGCTCTTGCCGGAACCCGAGGGCCCCATCACAGCGAGGAACGTGCCGCGCTCCACGGTCAGCGACACCTCGTCGAGGGCGCGTACGCCTCCCGGGTACTCCTTGCAGACCCGGTCCAGCACGATGGCCGGCGCAGGTGTGTGATCCCCGGTCATGGGCGGGCGGGGGCGCGAGCGAAGGGGCGGGACTCATCGGCGGCCCCGCAGCTTGCGCACGACGAGGATTCCGCCGCAGAGCACGGTGACCGCGCCGCAGGCCAGGTGCACCCAGGTGTTCGCTTCGCCGTAGGAGGCCGCCATGTTGACGACCGTGCTGACCACCACCAGGATCCAGAGCAGCGTGCGGGCGACGTCCCCGCGGGTGAGGGCGGGCGACGGTGTGCCGGGTGCTGCGTCGGCACCGGTCGGGCGGTAGCGGGCATTGTTCGCCATGGGGCTTCCTCCCGAGGTCGGCTGTCGTCACCGAAGCTATGGATCACGGCGCTCCTCGGCCGATCCCGCAGCCCGCCCAGTTCGAGGTACAGCAGGCTGTACTCCTCGGCCCCCGAGCTG
>NZ_JBEYFS010000526.1:0-1358 GCF_040634475.1 Streptomyces sp. NPDC007095 | reverse complement strand
GGTGCGTGGTGAGTTGGAGGCGTTCGCGGCGGAGGTGTTCGAGCCGTTCGCGCGCAAGGATCAGCGCCGGTGGGGGCAGGTTTATCTGCGGGGGCTGCTGACCGACGGGCAGCGTAAGTCGGTCGAGCCGATGGCCGCCCGGCTCGGGGAGGACGGCAATCGTCAGGCACTGGCCAACTTCATCACCACCAGCCCCTGGGACCCGGCACATATCCGGGCCCAGCTCGCCTGGCGGATGGAGAAGGTGATCGGGCCGGAAGCCCTGATCTTCGACGACACCGGGTTCCTCAAGGACGGGATGGCCTCGGCATGCGTGTCGCGGCAGTACACCGGCACCGCGGGCAAGGTCACCAACTGCCAGGTCGGCGTCTCGGTCCACCTCGCGTCCGAGACCGCCTCGGCGGCGGTCAACTGGCGGCTGTTCCTGCCCCGGACCTGGGATCCCGCCTCACCGAAGGCCGATGCGGACAAGGTCGCCCGCCGCACCGCCTGCGGCATCCCGGACGATGTCGGGCATGTGGAGAAGTGGCAGCTGGCCCTGGACATGCTGGATGAGACCCGCTCGTGGGGGATCGAGGTGCCGCTGGCCGTCGCGGACGCCGGATACGGCGACGCCGCCGCGTTCCGGCACGGGCTGCAGGCCCGCGGCCTGAACTACGTGGTGGGGATCTCCACCACGCTGTCGGCCCAGCCCGCCGGCGCGGTCCCGGTGGCCGAGCCGTACTCCGGGACCGGACGCCCGCCGGTGGCCAAGTATCCCGACAAGCCACGGTCGGTGAAGGAGCTGGTCATCGCGGCGGGGCGGAAGGCAGCTCGGCCGGTGCAGTGGCGTGAAGGCTCCCGGCCTGGCACCGGCCGCTCCGGCCGCAAGCGGATGTACTCCCGCTTCGTGGCCTTGCGCATCCGGCCTGCCGGACGCGAGGTTCGGCAGGCCACTGACGGCCCGGAGCTGCCGGAGTGCTGGCTGTTGGCCGAATGGCCTGCCGGTGAGAGCGAGCCGGTGCAGTTCTGGCTGTCCGACCTGCCCTCCGGCATGCCTGTGACCACGCTGGTCCGGCTCGCCAAACTCCGCTGGCGCATCGAGCACGACTACCGGGAGATGAAACAGGCCCTGGGACTTGCCCACTTCGAGGGCCGGACCTGGAACGGCTGGCACCACCACGTCACCCTCGTCTCCGTCGCACATGCCTTCTGCACTCTGCAACGACTGGCCCGGGCCCCAAAAGACCCAGCGCCGGCCTGAGCCTCTACCAGGTCGTCCGCGAGCTACAGACACTGCTCGCCCTCTGGACCGGCGCCTGCCCGACCTGCCACCGCGACATACCAGCACCAATACAGACCTGACCAAGCCCTACTAG
>NZ_JBEYFS010000525.1:0-1376 GCF_040634475.1 Streptomyces sp. NPDC007095 | reverse complement strand
GCTGATCATCGTCAACGCCGAACCGACTCCGTACGACGACCGGGCCGACCAGGTCGTACGGGAACCGATCGGAACCGCGCTGCCGAAGCTGCTGCAGCAACTGAGCTCAGAGAGCGCCTACTAAGGGTTGACCCGCAACTGATCTTGGCATGAAGGTGGTTGGTCAGGACTGGATCCTGGGGACCGCTGGGGCGCTCCGCCGTCACGGTCGCGTCGTTCTCGTGGACTGTCCGGTTTGATCACTTGGTGTTCAAGGCGGCCCGGGGTGCGACGGGTGACGGGCGGATCCGCCTGGGGAAATAAGAGGCAGGGTCCCCCTGGTACGCGGTACGGTGCGCCGATGTCAGCGATCAAGAAGTTCCAAGTCACCTTTGACTGCGCAGAACCTGAGCGCCTCGCTCGCTTCTGGTGTGAAGTATTGGGGTACGTCATACCGCCGCCACCGGAGGGGTTCACCACCTGGGACGATTTCAACCGCACCCTGCCTCCTGAGGAGCAGGGATCATGGTTCGCCTGCAGTGATCCCTCAGGCGTGGGCCCGCGCCTGTACTTCCAGCGCGTCCCCGAAGGCAAGATCGTTAAGAATCGGGTACATCTCGACGTCCGGGCCGGCACCGGGCTCGTGGGGGACGAGCGCCTGGCCACGCTCGAAGCCGAGTGCGCACGACTGGTCGCGCTCGGTGCGACCCACGTGCGAACACTGTATGCCGATGAGGAAAACGAGTCGTGCATCCCGATGCTGGACATCGAGGGCAACGAGTTCTGTATCGACTGAGCACTCTCCGAGCCGGGGAGGTGGGGAGCCGCCTCCCTTGGGCCTCTCTGGTCTCGTATGGGGAGGGAGTCACCCCATGAGGGCGAGGTTGTGCATCCGGGCGATGCCGAGCATGGCGGTGTGAAAGCCGTCGCCTTTCAGACGGCAGTCACGAAGGATCTTCCATGCCTTCATCCGCGCGAAGACGTGCTCGACGCGGGCCCGGACCTTGCGGTGGGAGGCGTTGTGCTCCTCTTTCCAAGCCGGCAGTTCGGTCTGGCCGCGTTCACGGCGGTGCGGGATGAGCGGGCCGGTGCCCCGATAGCCGCCGTCCGCGACGACCGTAGCCCGGCCGACGGCAGCCTTCGCGCCGGAAAGTTCCCATGCCTTGGAATCATTGTGGTTGCCCGCGACCGGTCGGCCGACGGCGACAACGAGTCGGGAGTCGGCGTCGATGACGACCTGGTGGTTGGTCGAGTACCGGTAGTTCTTCGACTGCTCGGCAACGGCATGATCCCGCGTGGGCACTAGTAGGGCTTGGTCAGGTCTGTATTGGTGCTGGTATGTCGCGGTGGCAGGTCGGGCAGGCGCCGGTCCAGAGGGCGAGCAGTGTCTGTAGCTC
>NZ_JBEYFS010000524.1:0-1404 GCF_040634475.1 Streptomyces sp. NPDC007095 | reverse complement strand
AAGAGGGTCCCCACGATCGCTCAGGAATGGGCGCTGGACCGTGCGATGGCCGCTCGCCAGACCTGCCCGAAGTGCAAGCGCCGGTACTACTTCTGCCTCCCGCTGCGCACCAAGGGCTCGTGCGACCCCTGCTCCGAGGGCTACGAGCCCAGCCCGGACACCTACACCCCTCCCCCGGCCAAGCACCTGCTGGCCGCCTGATCCGAGAGGACACCGCCCATGCGCACCACACCCATCGCCTCCGCCTTCACCGAGCCCGAGCGGCCCAAGGGCCTGCAAATCCGGTTCATCACGGTCGGCGGCTCGTACGTCGACGTCACCGGCGCCGGCCACGACTCCGACAAGCACCGCTGGAACTGCCTCGGCTGCAAGGACACCTCACGGTTCCCGGAGAAGGACTACCTGTTCAGCATCCGGGAGAAGGCCAACGAGCACGCCGGCCTCTGCCGCGCGATCCCGCTGACGTGAGGGCCCGCAGCCCGCGTACCGCCGTCGCGCTCAAGGCCGGCCGCTGGAGGCTGACCTGCTCCCGGCACGGCATCTGGCTGGAGCCGCTCCCCCGCCCCAACTGCCCCGACTGCCGGGGCGCGGGCGGCTGGTGGACCAGCGGCCCCTACCCGGACATGGAGGCCTGCTGGTGCTGGGCAGAGCGGCGCGAGCTGTCCCTGCGCCTCCTGCCTCGCCCCACCGTCCCGTACGACGAACCCCCGTTCTGACGGATCCCCGTGCCGTCCCGACCAGCCGAACGCTGGCCGGGGCAGTGCGGAGGACCGGACAGCCCGGTCGCCCGGAACCCGAAGGAGCTGTACATGACCGAGACCCTCACCCCGCCCACCGTCACCGTCGGCGCGGACTCGCCGCTCGCCCTCCTCTTCGACATCGCCCGCGAGATCGGCGTGCAGGGCGAGGACGAACAGTGCGACAACGCCGAAACGGCCGCCCTGGACCACGTCTGGAACGCCTACCCCGACACCCTCGGCAAGGCACTGGACGACGACGACTGGACCGGCCGGCCCGCCCTGCCGGGGGCCGGACTGGAGCCGTGCGCCGTCGCCTACCTGGACGGCGGCCTGTGGCTGCACCACTCCAGCGACGGCGACCAGGAGCGCGACGTCCTCACCCTCATCGCGCCCTGCACCTGCGGAAACGGCTACGTCGACACCGTCCTGGACGGCGAGTCGGACTTACTGCAGGTCCTCACCGACCTGCGCGCCACCGGGGGCCGCTTCCCGCACGACAGCGGCTGGCCCGACTGCGACAGCCAGCGCCGTCTGCGCGCCTGGGGCGACGCCCGGCCGTGACAGCACAAAGGGGCCCAGTTCAGCGTCGGCGAGTAGCTGATCGTCTGGGACGAGCCGCCGTCGACGGTGAGGGTCTGCGTCGCCGGGCCGCCGGACTGGTTGC
>NZ_JBEYFS010000523.1:0-1416 GCF_040634475.1 Streptomyces sp. NPDC007095 | reverse complement strand
ACCGCTACGACCTCTTCGGCAACAACAAGACCTTCGCCGACGACTTCTGCTACCACCCGCTGGGCGGCTGCGTGCTGGGCAAGGCCACGGACGGCCGATGCGCACTTCGGTCAGCCGGACGGTGGCACCGTCGCGGACATCGACGGCCGGGCCGGCCTGGGCGGTCACCTCCGTGTCATGCAGCGCGAGTTCGGCTCCGCCGACGACGCGGACGCCGACGCCGGCGCCGGAGACCGACAGCCGCTCTCCCTCGACCGCGGCGCCGTCGGTGACCAGCAGTCCATCGCCGCTCGCGTCGCGCACCGCGACCGACCGCATCACCGGTCGGCTGCCGCCCTCCACCACGACGCCGACCGGTGAGCCGGTGACCCGGCAGTCCTCCAGGTGTGGCCGCGCGGACTCGGTGATCCGCACCCCGGTGCGGGCGGCACCCGTCATCGAGCAGCCGCGCAGGGTCGGGGCCGAGCCGCCGCCGATGAGGACCGACTCGGCGCGGGAGCCGGTGAAGACGCAGTCGGTGAGGACGACGTCGCCGCGGCTGGTGAGGTACGCGTCCAGCCCGGAGCTGGCGAACACGGTGACCGCGCGTATCTCGGCCCGTCCGTTCTGCTCGGCGACCAGGGCGGGCTGCGCGCTGGCGGTGATCTCGGTGGTCTCGACGACGGCCTGTGCGTGCCCGTTGACGCAGACGCCGTTGCCGCCGGGCTCCTCCAGCCGGCAGTCGCGCACGGTCAGCCGTCCGCGTTCCGCGACCACGATGGCGGAGGAGAGGGTCTGGGCGACCGTGGTCTGCTCCACCACGTTGGCGCCGGGGGACGTCACGACGATGCCCGCGCCGCCGGCTCCCGTGACCCGGCACGAGCGGGCGATGAGGGTTCCCCGCTGCCAGGCGAGAATGCCCGCCCAGGCGTCTCCGGATACCGTGCACTGCTGGAGGGACGCCTCGCCGTGGCGTACCTCGACGACCGGGGTCTGCTCGCCGCCGCCCTCCAGGGCGAGTCCGTTGAGCTGGGCGGCCTCAGCGGCGATCACCACCGCGCTGGCGGTGCCACCGTCCACCCGGACGCTACCCGCCTCGGACGCGGTGGCGAGGGTGACGACCCGCTCGATGACGAGGGCCTCCTGGTAGGTGCCCGCGGCGATGGTGATGAGGGCCCCGTCGGTGGCGTCGGCCAGGGCGTGGCCGATGGTGCGGTACGGCGCGGAGCCGTCCTGGGAGACCAGCAGCATCTGCCGGCTCATGGTGTTGTCCTCTTTCCCGGTGGGGCTTGTGCGGCTGGGGTGTCCGGCGCCGCGGCGCCGGGGGCAAGGATCACCGCGTCTTCATGAAGTACGAGGACGCCGACAGGATCGGGCCGCCGATGCCGCGGTCCTTGGCGATCTTCGCGGCGCGCAGGGCGTCGATGATGACACCCG
>NZ_JBEYFS010000522.1:0-1421 GCF_040634475.1 Streptomyces sp. NPDC007095 | reverse complement strand
GTGAGGAGATCACCCAGAACGGGCTCGGCGGCGCCGACGTCCACGCGGAGACCTCCGGTGTCTGTCACTTCGCGTACGACGACGAGGAGACCTGCATCGCGGAGGTCCGCTACCTCCTGTCGATGCTCCCGCAGAACAACCGCGAGAACCCGCCGCACGTGGCCTCGCAGGACCCCGCGGACCGGCGTTCGGACGTCCTCCTGGACCTGGTCCCGGCGGACGGCAACCGGCCGTACGACATGACGAAGGTCATCGAGGAACTCGTCGACGACGGCGACTACCTGGAGGTCCACGAGCGCTGGGCCCGCAACATCATCTGTGCGCTGGCCCGTCTGGACGGCCAGGTGGTGGGCATCGTCGCCAACCAGCCGCAGTCCCTCGCGGGTGTGCTGGACATCGAGGCCTCCGAAAAAGCTGCGCGCTTTGTCCAGATGTGTGACGCTTTTAATATTCCGATCGTCACCCTCCTGGACGTTCCCGGATTCCTGCCCGGGGTCGACCAGGAGCACGGCGGGATCATCAGGCACGGCGCCAAGCTGCTGTACGCGTACTGCAACGCGACGGTGCCGCGGATCTCGCTCATCCTGCGCAAGGCGTACGGAGGTGCCTACATCGTCATGGACAGCCAGTCCATCGGGGCCGACCTCACCTACGCCTGGCCCACCAACGAGATCGCCGTGATGGGTGCGGAAGGTGCGGCCAACGTCATCTTCCGCCGGCAGATCGCCGAGGCCGCCGACCCCGAGGCCATGCGCGTACGCATGGTCAAGGAGTACAAGTCCGAACTCATGCACCCCTACTACGCGGCAGAGCGGGGCCTGGTCGACGACGTCATCGACCCCGCCGCCACCCGCGAGGTGCTGATCCGTTCCCTGGCCATGCTGCAGTCCAAGCACGCGGACCTGCCCTCCCGCAAGCACGGCAACCCCCCGCAGTAACCCTGCGGATCCTCCGCGGTACCGCCGCGGAAACCTCTCTCACGGAGACTGAAACCTATGGACACCCCTGACATCCGCGTCGAGAAGGGCCACGCCGAGCCCGAGGAAGTCGCCGCCATCACGGCCATCCTCCTGGCCCGCGCCGCCGCCCAGCCGGACACCACCCCGACCCATCGTGGCCGTGCGAAAGCCGGCTGGCGCCGTCTGGAGCGCGAGCCCGGCTTCCGCGCCCCGCACAGCTGGCACGGCTAGCCCCCGGCGCCTCAGCAACGGAGAAGGGCCCGCGGGGGGTGGGGGGGGGCCGTGCCGGTGGGGGTGTTGCAGGGGAAAAGAATGGGGGGGCGCGGGCCCCGGGGGGGGGGTCGCCCCTTCGCTGGTGCTTGGGGTGCTATTAGGGTTTTATTTTGGGGTTTTTTTTTTTTAACTTTCTACGTTTGTTTTTTGAGCCTTGTTATCTACGTTGTTGCTCCACCCGGCGCGGGT
>NZ_JBEYFS010000521.1:0-1433 GCF_040634475.1 Streptomyces sp. NPDC007095 | reverse complement strand
CAGGGCCGCGGTGTGTGCCCGGCTCGCCCCGGCTTGGAGTGGTTGATCGCGGCAACGGGCCCCGGAAGCGGGTGAACACGGCACCTGTGGATCATGGAGTTCTCTACGCTGCAAGATCCACGAGGGTGCCGTGTTCGTTCCTCCATCATCTCCTGTCGCTGTCCCCGTTTCTCAGGCGCCCTGCCTTCAAGCCCTCGGCGAGGATGCCGCCCAGGAGCAAGTCCGCGGCCTGATCACGGAGTTCGAGTCGGTCACCGACCCACGAGGGGCTTGCGGGGTGCGTTACCGGATCTCCTCGCTGCTGGCCCTGGTGGTCTGCGCGATGACACCCGCCGGCCACGACTCGATCACCGCGGCGGCGGAGTGGTGCCGGCGTGCGACGCCGCAGGAGCTGGCCGCCTTCGGCCTGCCTTATCACCCGTTGCTGGGCCGCTACCGAGTCCCGAGTGAAAAGACCCTGCGCTGCGTCCTGGGGCGGCTCGATCCCGGTGAGATCAGCGCGGCCGGCTACGGCTACCTCCGCCCCCTGCTGTCCACGCAGCCCCCTCGGCCGGATCCGGTGACGCCCGACGGCGGAACCGAGCGCGAACAGCGCCGGGCCCACCGGGCGGCCGCCCGCGCCGAGCCGGTACGGCTGCGGCGGCGGGCGATCGCGGTGGACGGCAAATGCCTGCGCGGCGCGAAGCGACCGGACGGCAGCCAGGTCTTCGTCCTGTCCGCCGTCCGCCACGGCGACGGTGTCACGCTCGCCTCCCGCGAGATCGGCGCGAAGACCAACGAAATCCCCGAGTTCGCACCTCTCCTCGACCAGATCGACGACGCGGATCTCGCGGGGGTGGTCGTGACCGCCGATGCCCTCCACGCCCAACGCGACCACGCCACCTACCTGCGCGAACGCGGCGCTCACTACCTGCTGACCATCAAGAACAACCAGCGCCGCCAGGCCCGTCAACTCCACGCCCTGCCCTGGAAGGAGATCCCCGTGATCCACCGCGACGACGCCCGGGGCCACGGCCGTCACGAGCAGCGGCTCGTGCAGGTCGTCACCGTCGAGGGCCTGCTCTTCCCGCACGCGTCCCAGGTCCTGCGCATCCAGCGCCGGCGCCGTCTCTACGGGGCGAAAAAATGGTCCAGCGAGACCGTCTACGCCATCACCGACCTGCCCGCCGAGGAAGCGAACGCAGCCGAGATCGCCTCCTGGGCACGCGGACACTGGACCGTGGAAAATACCGTCCACTGGTGCCGGGATGTCACCTTTAACGAGGACAAGTCCCAAGTCGGGACCCACAACGCGCCCGCCGTACTCGCTGCCCTCCGCGACCTGATCCGCAGCGCGCTCAAGCTCGCCGGCTACGTCAACACCGCCGCCGGACGCCGAGCCCACACCGACCGCCCCCGCGTCCTCACCCTCTACCGCATCACATGATCAAACC
>NZ_JBEYFS010000520.1:0-1442 GCF_040634475.1 Streptomyces sp. NPDC007095 | reverse complement strand
GGACGGCGTGACCTCTCCCAGCGCCAAGAACAGCCCGAAGGCGTACCCTTTCTCGTATTCGGAGAAAAGGCAGAAGCGGAGTAGGACGACGAGTGCCGAGCCGTTCGAAGACCTCCAGCGCCGCGGCGAGCAGGGGGCGGGCCTCCACCGCGCGGCGCCGGCGGCGCAGCCACTCGGCGTAGTCGAGCCGGGCCTGTGCCCGTTCGAAGGGCCACTGGTCGCCCGCCGGGTCGGCCAGGGCCGCCGTGAAGTGCCTTTCGGCGTCGTCCGGTTCGGCGAGCAGGGCGTCGGCCCGGTGCACGATCGCGGTGAGCCGTGCGGACGTCGTGCCCTCGGCGAGGCGCCGCCTGGTCGTGTCGAGGACGAGCCGTGCGTCCTCGGCCCGGCCCGTGCGGACGGCGGCTGCCACGAGGTCGGCAAGGTAGTAGTCGGAGGCATGGAAGTGCAGGGGCGCGGGCTGCGGCTGCCGGGTGTAGACGGCGCGGAAGCGGTCGTAGGCCGCCGCGTGGTCGCCCTCCGCGAGTGCGGCGGCGCCCAGCGCGTAGTGCGTGCGCACCTGCAGGCTGCGGCAGTTGGGCAGGTCGATGCCGTACACGGCGCGCTGTACGGCGGCGCGGGCCTCTTCGGTGTCGCCGCGCAGGGCGAGCAGGGTGGCGCGGAGCACGGGCGCTCCCACCACCACGTTCTCCAGTCCCCCTTCGGCGGCCAGGCCGTACGCCTCGTCGAGTGCCGCGCGGGCCTTCGTCCAGGACCCGCTCTCGTAGAGGGCCAGCGCGAGGGCCTGGGCCACGGTCGCGTTGGCCCCGGAGGTCGGGGAGCGGCGCAGATGGTCCATGGCCGCGCCGAGCAGCCGTATCGCCTCGGCCGTCTCGTCCAGGACCCAGGCGGCCCCGCCGGAGACGACCAGGCGGGACAGCGGGACGTCGACGCCGGATCCGGGCTTCGGCAGGGGCTCGGTCCAGGTGGCCGCGAGCAGATCGAGGGCCTGGGCCCGGTTGCGTACCGGATCGCAGCCGGCCAGGGCCCAGAGCCTGCCCGTCTCGTCGTCCTGGGGCGGCACGCGCTCCAGGATCCGCAGGATGTTCTCGCGGTGTTCCGGGGCCCCGGAGTTGTACGCGGGTGTGGTGGCCGTCGCCAGGGCGTCGAGGGTCAGTACGGGGTCCTGGTCGACGGCGGCCTCGGCGACCGGCAGCAGGAAGCCGAGCGAGCCCGCGAACTGGGTGGTCACGGCGAGCGCCCAGCCCGCCAGGAGGGAGGCCTCGGCGAGGGGGGCCGGTTCGTCGGTGAGGGTGGCGACCTGGGCGCTCAGCTCGCCGACCCAGCGCGGGTGACCGGCGTACATCGCCAGCGGCGGATCGGTCGGTCTCGCCAAGGGCGCCGTGCCGGCCGCGTACCAGACGCTCGTACAGAAGTGGGGCAATCTGTGCGGCGCGATCAATCCG
>NZ_JBEYFS010000519.1:0-1467 GCF_040634475.1 Streptomyces sp. NPDC007095 | reverse complement strand
CGCCGCCGCGTCATCGGCCTGCGCTTCCACGGTGTCCGGGGTCTGGCCACTGGAGCTTGCGACGCCTGTGTTGTCGAACAGAATGACCGGACGGTTCGCGGCCGGTCCGTCCGTCACCGCAGGATCCCAGTGATCCATGCCGCCACGGAAATGCTGCAGGAACACCAGCGGTGTGCCGGTCTCGGCGCCGAAGCGCCGGTAGGCGTACCGAATCCCGTTCGCCGTGACGAACCGCGTCGGAGCCGTCACATGGGAGAGAGGCGGTGTGAGTCGGTCGGGTCGTCGTCTTCGGCTCCTACTTCATCAGCCGCACGGGAGAACCCGCCTGGAACGCGGCGATGTCCTCGACGGAGTCCTGATAGAAAATCTCGTACAAGTCGCGGTTCACGTATCCGACGTGCCCGGTGAGCAGCGCGTTCGGCAGCGCCCGCAACGGGTGGTCCGCGGGTAGCGGCTCGGTGTCGTACACGTCGAGGGCGGCTGCTCGGATCGCGCCCTCACGCAGGACGTCGATCAGGGCGACCTCGTCGACGACCGGTCCGCGTGAGGTGTTGACCAGGACGGCCGATGGCTTCATCGACCGGAGTTCCGCCGCGCCGACCAGCCCGCGTGTTCGCTTGCTGAGCTGTACGTGGATCGAGAGCACATCGCTTTCGGTGAAGAGTCGCTCCTTCGTCACCGCCCGCACGCCGTGCTCGGCGGCGGTTTCGGGGGTCAGGTTCCGACTCCATGCGATGGTGTCCATTCCGAAGGCCTGTCCGATCCGTGCCACTCCGGAGCCGACGCGACCGAGGCCCAGAATGCCGAGAGTCCTGCCGTGCAGCCCCTCGCCGACCGATACCTGCCAGCCGCCGGCGCGCATCGACTCCGCCTCGACGACCAGGTTTCTCGTGGCACCGAGGATCAGCGCCCAGGTGTGCTCGATGGTGGCGTGGGACTCATAGCGGGTCCCGCACACCGTGATGCCGAGTCTGTGGGCGGCTGTAAGGTCGATGGCGGCGTTGGCCGGGCCGGTGCTGACCAGGAGCCGAAGGTCGGGCAGCCGCTCCAGGACCTCGGCCGGGAATCGCGTGCGCTCCCGCATGGCCACGAGCACGTCGAACCCGGCGAGGCTACGGACCACCTCGTCGGCATCGGCGAACGGCTCGGTGAAAACGACGACCTCGGCAACGAGCGCCCCCCAGTCGGCCAGGCTCGTCGCGACGTTCTGATAGTCGTCGAGGATCGCGATCTTCATGCGGGTGGCCATGTCGGCAACCTCCGTATTTCGTCGAGGTGATGCGCCTGTCTTCGCGGGGAGGCGACCCGGCGTGGCTCAGGCGAGCAGGCCCAGGGCGCTGTACCAAAGGGGTCCCGGGTTGAGCCGGTCACCGTGGAGCTTCGACATCTCCTCGAAGAACTCCAGCGGCTCCGGCTTGCCGGCCAGGAGCCGGATCGCGTCGCGCAGGTACTGCCGGGTCTCGTCCA
>NZ_JBEYFS010000518.1:0-1491 GCF_040634475.1 Streptomyces sp. NPDC007095 | reverse complement strand
GCGGCCATGCACGGTTCGATCCTGTCCTTGGCCCAGCGTCGGACCCGCTCCTCCCGCTCGGGATCATCAGGGAAGAACGCCCGGCAGGGCCTGCGCGAAGAGGATGCGGCGGTTGGCGGTGACCGCCCCGTACACCCCTGCGACCACGACACACACCAGGAAGAAGACCTGGACGCGGAACCCGGTCGGATCGGCGGCGATCAGTCCCCACACCAGACCCGCCGCGAGAAACCCGTTGTAGAGCCCCTGGTTGGCGGCCATCGGCGCGGTCGCCCGGGCCATCTCCGGGTCGAAGCCGTGCAGGCCGCGCCCCGGCTTCTTCTCCCAGAGGAACATCTCCATCACGAGTATGTACGCGTGCAGCGCGGCCACCAGGCCCACCAGCACGTTCGCGACCGTCTCCATCGTCAGCAAGCTCCCTCGTACGCCGTTGTCCACCGTGCCCCTGGACAGATGTTTCATGGACAGGTGTCCACTATAGCTGGACGACTGTCCAGGAAGTCCCGGGGCGCTTCAGTTTGCCCCGCGCGCCCCCTGGGGCATCGACTGCGACGGCTTCACCGCGCGCGGACGGCTCTCCATGAGCAGCGTCACCGTACGCAGCCGGTTCTGCTTCAAGGACGTGCTCGTCGACGCCCCCGTCGGACAGCCCACCTGCTACTGCCGCTCGTCGACCTCGGGCAGGAACAGGCGTTCAGCCCACGCGGCGGACTCCGGTGGGCGGCCGCCGCCCTGGTCTGCCTCGGTCGGCCGCTCGCGACAGCGGCCGCGGCGGGCGCCAACCGCACACTCCGCAGAGCGTGACCGTCACCGGGCCCCGGCGGCCCGCCGCAGCGTCAGCGCCCGCAGCGCGAGCTGCATCTCGAACTGGGCCGTCGGATCGTGGAGCCGCTCGCCGAACAACTCGTCCAGCTGCCGCATCCGATAGCGCACCGTCTGCGGGTGCACGGCGAGCCGCGCCGCCACCTCGCTCGCGTTGTGGCCGCTCTGCAGCCAGGTCAGCAGCGTCTCGGCGAGCCGCTCCCGTTGCGGCGAGCGGATCCGGTCCAGCGGGCTCAGCCGGCGTTCGGCCATCGCGTCCATCAACGCCTCGTCCCGGAAGAGCAGGAGAGTGGCCAGGTGCTCCTGGCAGTGCACCATCTCCGTGTCGGGCAGGATGCCCCGCCGCACCAGCTCCAGCGCCTCGGCCGCCCAGCGCAGCGACCGGGCGCCCTCGTGCAGCGCCACCGTCGGCCCCATCGCCGTACGTAACCCGTGCAGCGCCCCGGAGACCGCCCGCGCCCGCCCCGGCCCCTCCGGATCCGGCACGACGAGGACGGCCGGCCGGACGTCGAACCGGGCGAGGAACTCCGGCGGCACGATGGGCCGGGCCGCCGCCGTGGGGCGCGGCCCCCCGTCGATGGCGAACCCCGCCAGCGGCCCCGCCCGCGGGCCCCCCGCGGGGTGGGGGAGGTCGCATGTGGCCACGGCCGGCGCCCGGGGATCGGCGGG
>NZ_JBEYFS010000517.1:0-1507 GCF_040634475.1 Streptomyces sp. NPDC007095 | reverse complement strand
GAGAGGCCGATGTAGGAGCCCATCGAGTCTCCTGCCAGCTGAAATGGAACGACGCGCCGGTCAGCCCCTCAGGGAACCCGCCCGTACTCCAGTTATCGCCTCCACGTGGATGTCGTCCCGGGTGATCAGCAGCACCCGGCGCTGGTCGCCGGTGCCCGCGACGACGATCGGGTCTGCGGCCTGGTTCTCGCCCCATCGACCCAAGTTGCGGCCGGTACGGCCGGTGCGGCCCTGCGGGTGCAGCGGCCAGCCTCGGTCATCGAGTTCGAACGGGACGAGCGCGGACGCCTGGCGCTGTTCCCAGTCGTGCACGTCGGCCGGTGTGGGCGCCGCCTCTGCCCAGTCGGGCACGTGGTGGGCCAGCGCCGACGGCCGCAGCTCAGGCGGCGTGATGTCCACGGGCGTGTACTCGCTCATGATGGATCTCTCCTTGCGGTTGGAGGGTGGAGGTGGCCAGGTGCAGGCGCATCCCGGCGGAGTCGGTGACGAAGGCCGCGGCTTCTTCGATCGCGCAGGCGGCAGACTCGGAGTCGTCCGTGTCGATCGGCGTAAGCGCGGCGGCCTGCGAGGCGACGGTCAGCAGCTGGCCCAGTGAGCCGAGCACGCCGTCCTGCGGGGCGGCCTCGTCGAACAGCTCACGCAGGACTTCGGCGAGGACGTCGGCGACGGCCGGTCCGGCCAGTTCGTCCTCGATCTGCTGGAGCGCGAGCTTGACGATCCCGGCGGAGGCGCGGACGCGCTCCAGGCGGGTACGAGGCGGCGTGGTCACCGGTGTCGGCCGGGGCGGGTGGTGAGCCATGTGGTGACGGCGGCGGCGCCGACGCCGATGGCGCGGTGCAGGGCCGCGTCCAGCTCCATCCATGCACTGCCCGGCCCCGTGATTTCCCTGGTGACCTCGCCTTCGTCGTCGAGGCGGGCCGCCTGGCAGTGCTCGATGTAGCCGGTCTTGCCGGTCTTCTTCGCGATCCAGAGCAGTGAGGCGCCGCGGTCGATCGCAGCATGCGTTCCGGCGTTGATGGCCGCGCCGGCGAGCAGCGCGCCGGGGGTGACTCGGTAGCCGAACGCGCGGGTGATTGCGACGGTGGCCCCGACCTGGACGGCGGTGTAGGACGCCACATGGCAGGCCACCGCACGTCGGCCGAGGGCGCTGGTGGTCATGGTCGGGCGGGTGGAGTCCGGGTCGGCGGGGGTGCCGTCGGCGTGGACCAGGTCCTCGCCGTACAGCCGCTTCCGCGACGCCGTTTTCGAGCCCTGGACCCAGTGGTCACAGGCGGGATGCAACTCGCCGAAGACGCTCAGCAGGGTGCCGAACAGGGCGAGGCGTTCTACGTTGACGGGCAGCCAGGGCATGCTGGAGTTCTCCTGATCTCGCAGAGGGTGAAGGGGAGTTGGGGCGGCTGGCGCGGTTCGAGCCCACACCCCACCCCCGCACGTCGAGTCCCAGTACTGCGCCATGTAGTCCGCGTCGGCACGGGCGGTGTTCAGATAGCGGCTGTCACCGGTCAGG
>NZ_JBEYFS010000516.1:0-1524 GCF_040634475.1 Streptomyces sp. NPDC007095 | reverse complement strand
CGGTGCCTGTCAAGTCAAATGAAACGAATGTGATGCTATGAAATCTGTTGTTCGGTTTGGCGTCGTTTGGCGGGGTCGTTGATCCATGCCTGGCGAGGGATCGATGGCGGGACGGGGCGGCGGTTGAACCGCTCCGGATGCTGTTCGTAGGCCGCTGCGAGGGTGGCGGCTCGTTGCTCGCGTACCAGCTCCGCAGTGCCGAAGTGCACGCTGGCCGGCGTGTGGTAGCCGATCCCCGAGTGCCGGTGGACGTGGTTGTAGTAGCTGATGAAGCCGTCCATCCACTCGCGGGCGTGCGTCAGCGAGTCGAACCTCTGCGGAAAGTCGGGCTGGTACTTGATGGTCTTGAAGTGGCTTTCGCTGTAGGGGTTGTCATTGCTCACTTTGGGGCGTGAGTGGCTGCGGGTGACTCCGAGGTCGATCAGCAGCTGCGAGACCTTCTTGGAGGTCATGGAGGTGCCCCGGTCAGCGTGCACGGTCCCGGGCACGATGCCGTTGCGCTCGATGGTCTCGCGGATCAACTCCTCGGCCCGCTCTGCCGATTCGGCCCGCTCCACCGTCCAGCCGACGATGTAACGGCTGTAGATGTCGATGATGACGTAGGCGTGGTACCAGATGCCCCTGTCCGGACCGGCCAGCTTCGTGATGTCCCACGTGAACACCTGCGAAGGGGCGTCAGCGACCAGCTCGGGCACGGTCTTGGTGCCATGGGTGGCGATCCGGCGCCGCTCGCCGTCCTGCCCGGCCTCCTTCAGGATCCGGTACATCGTGCGCTCAGAGCAGTGGTAGCGGCCCTCGTCCAGTTCGCGGGCGTAGATCTGGGCCGGCGGCAGTTCGGCGTACTCGGGCTGGTTCATCAGCGCCAGCACGGCGGCCCGCTCGGCGGCCGACAGCGCGGTGACCGGGGCCGGACGCGGCCGCTTGGGTGCCGGCGGCTTGGGGTGCAGCCGTCGGTGGTGGGTCGCCCGGGAGCGTCCGGTGATCCGGCAGGCGTCCACGATGCCCACCAGCAGCCTCAACTCCTCGACCGCTGCGTGCAGGTGGCCGTCCAGGACCTGACTCAGTCCGCGCTCTTGGACAGTGACTGCAAGAGCGCGTGTGTTTTTCCCAGCACCTCCAGTGCCGCGTTCTTCTGGTCCACCTCCGTGCGCAGCCGCTCGTTCTCCCGCCGCAGCTTGGCGTTCTCGGCCTCGGCCGGGTGCTTCCTGGGGCGGGCGGGGCTGGTGCGGTGGTCGGTCAGCTGCGCGAGCGCGCCGGCGTCGCGGGCGGCGCGCCACTCGATCACGTGGGAGGAATACAGGCGCTCGCGGCGCAGGATGGCGCCCTTCTCGCCGGCCGGGGCGGCGTCGTACTCGGCGACGATCCGCAGCTTGTACTCGGCGGTGAAGGTGCGGCGCTTCGGCTTCGGCGCCGGATCGGGGCCGGGACCGCTGGTGCTGGTCATGCGGGTGGTTCTCCTGCTCGTTCGTCCACCCAGGCTAACTGATCACGCCGGGGTGTCTCGCCCAACGATGTCAGGGAGGG
>NZ_JBEYFS010000515.1:0-1533 GCF_040634475.1 Streptomyces sp. NPDC007095 | reverse complement strand
CGACGACACGACACGCCACCACTCCCACTGAATCGCCGACCCTATGCCTGACCAGCGAAAACATCGCCCTCAGATTCGGAACGACAACAGCTTCTAATAGGCGCGTGGATTGGCCGCTGGGCCAGTCCAGGCGGGGGTCGGGCGAGACGTCTGGCTGTAAGCAGCACCGGGAGTGCTTCGACAAGAGAGGGACGCCGTTCCGGCCTCTGCCGCAATCGAGCTCGGTCGCCGTACCGTTCCGTGATTCGAGCCATTCCCAGGGCCATCTCCCAATCAGCCGGAGCCGTCGAGTTCTTCACGAGAGTGAGGGTCCCTGAGCAGGGCTGGGGCCACGGACGGCTGATGGGGTGGTGCGCCCTCAAGCGCTTCTATTAGGTCGCCGGGTGGTCCTGCCGCGGCTCGATGCCGACGGACAGCGAAGCCTTGAAAGGAGCGCGTGGTGCACGCAACCTGCGGGATCGACTGGGCCGAGGACCATGTGCGCCACGAGGCGCTTGAAGTCGAGCGGGGGTGAAAGACCTTCGACTCCTGGTCGTCGCAGCGGCTGGGTGAAGCTGAGGGCAGCCTGAGCCGGGAGACGCCGGGGAGGGTGGGAGCAGCCCTGACAACGCCGGGACGTGCCAGTACTGCCAGATGGCGCGGGTTCGGTCAGCGAGACGGGAAGGTGCACGCGAGGAACCAGTGTCTGACGCCCCTTAACGGCCCACCAGCTCAAATCTGGCAGATGTGGGCTGGTCGCGGCGCGCACCTGCTGTCTTCGGACGGCGGGGAACTCCTTGGTCGGCATGTGATTACTGGCCGGGAGGCCACGGTGAATGTCTGCGGCGTAACCGTGGCGATGCCGCAGGGGTAGAGCTGGGCACCTCACCCGTCGATCGACTCTCAAGTGAACGTGGGAACCGTCCGGTGTCGTCCTCACTCTGTGCAGCCAGCGCGGCGGAAGGACAGGCACGTCGTCTGCTGACGGTGCCGGGCGGGGCGGAGGCTCCGTAGTAGTCCGAGGCCGGGAAAGCCGGCCGCATGGCCAAGGGAGCCAGCAAGTCAGTAGTGGAAGTACTGGAAGACCGGGAGAACACTGGTGAACACGAGTGAACTGCCGCTTGGTTCTCTGCGGACCGAGCGGTGGGTACTGGAGATCCAGACCAAGCTGCACCGTTGGGCGAACGACGATCCTCATCGTCGGTTCGACGATCTTTACAACCTCGTCTGCGATCCCGGCTTCCTCGCGATGGCCTGGGAGCGGGTCGCGGGGAACAAGGGCGCACGCTCGGCCGGAGTCGACGGGATGACCGTCGCCTTCGTCCGGGAACGGATCGGTGAGGAGCGGTTCCTCGCCGGGCTGCGGGACCAGTTGAAGTCCCGCAGTTTCCGCCCGGTCCCGGTCAGGGAACGGATGATCCCCAAGCCGGGGTCGCGCAAGCGGCGGCGCCTTGGGATTCCGACGGTCACGGCATAGTGCCGCGTCGTCCAAGCAGTCTTTGGGTTCCTTGACGGTGACCCACCCGTTCCACGCCTTGAGTGGTCAGCAGTTGG
>NZ_JBEYFS010000514.1:0-1581 GCF_040634475.1 Streptomyces sp. NPDC007095 | reverse complement strand
CTTGAAATTTAACCTTCAGTGATCGTTTGAGGTTCGGATCGTTCACTCACATGGGGATCTGCCGGACATGGCGACGACCTCCCTTTCACGCTGTGTGATGTCGAGTCGCACAACGGGCCGGGAGGTCGTCAGTGTCGAGTGTCGTCCCTGGAGCCGCTCATCGGCAGGCACTTGCCGAACTGTCCTCCTTTCGAATGGAGTTGTACGCGGCAATGCCCCGCCGTGCCGATGCGTTGTTCGAGTTGACGGACGCGGTGCTGTGTGCGGGCGGCCCGGTGGTGTCGCTGCCGGAGTTGTCGCTTGAGACAGTTCACCGGCGTGGGCACGGGGCGATGTACGACGCGCTCGCCCGAGGCCGCCTGGATGTGTCGCGGCTGCGGTTGGCGCTGGCCGGGCTGGAGCTTCCGCGCGGGACGGACCGGCAGATCTCGATCGCGCTGGACGTGACACCGTGGCCGCGCCCGGACGCGGAGTGCTCGCCGGACCGGCTGCACTGCCACCGCCCGTGCCGCTGCGACGGGGTGCGGCAGACGATTCCGGGCTGGCCCTACCAGGTCGCCGCCGCGCTGGGCGGCGGACGGACCTCGTGGACCGGGCCGCTGGACGCGGTCCGCCTCGGCCCGGACGATGACCTGACCGAGGTCACCGCCGCCCAGGTCCGGAACCTGCTCACGCGCCTGCGCGAGGCTGGTCAGTGGCGCGAGGGCGACCCCGAGGCGCTGTTCGTGCTGGACGCCGGCTACGACATCGTGCGGTTGACGTGGTTGCTGCGCAACGAGCCGGTCCGGCTGCTCGGGCGGATCCGCGCCGACCGCGTCATGCACCACCCGCCAGGGCGCCGCAGGGGACCCACCAAAGGCCGCCAACCGCGTCATGGCACACCCTTCCGGCTGGCCGACCCGGCCACCCACCCCGCACCCGTCCAGGAGTCCACCACCCGTCATGACCGGTTCGGTGCCGTGACCGCCCGCTGCTGGGGACGGCTGCACCCCAAACTCGAACGCCGCCAGGGCGGTTGGGCCGATCACCCGGGTGACCTGCCCAACGTGGAGGGAACGCTGGTACACCTCGCGGTCGAGCGCCTGCCCGGCAACCGCGATCCCAAGCCGCTATGGCTATGGCACTCGGCCCCCGACGCCGACACTCACGACGTCGACCGCCTGTGGCGGATCTTCCTGAGAAGATTCGACATCGAACACACATTCCGGTTCTGGAAGCAGGCCCTGGGCATGACCCGCCCCCGCCTGCGTCACCCCGCTCAGGCCGACCGCTGGGTCTGGCTGATCCTCGCCGCCTACACCCAGCTCCGACTCGCCCGCACCCTCACCGGCGATCTGCGCCGGCCCTGGGAGAAGCCACTCACATCGGATCAGCTCACTCCCGGCCGGGTCCGCCGCGGCTATCCCCGCATCCGCAAGATCCTGGGCACTCCCGCGAAACCGCCGAAAGCCACCCACCCCGGCCCAGGCCGCCCACGGGGCACCACCACCAGCCCCGCCCCCCGACACCCCGTCGGCAAACACCAGCACAAAAAGGACACCCCTCGACCCGAAGAACCGAGGGGAAACCTTTAATTTCAAG
>NZ_JBEYFS010000513.1:0-1585 GCF_040634475.1 Streptomyces sp. NPDC007095 | reverse complement strand
GCGCTGCACGGCGACCGCCGGCCCGCCGCGCGCCCGTCCGGCGGCGGACCCCGCATCGAACCCGGGGAGCCCAGGGAGCCCATCGCCGTCGTGGCCATGGCGTGCCGCTACCCGGGGGGCGTGGAGTCCCCGGAGGATCTGTGGCGGCTCGTCGCGGACGGCACCGACGCGACCTCGGACTTCCCCACCGACCGTGGCTGGAACACGGCCGGCCTGTACGACCCCGACCCCGACCGGCCGGGCACCTCCCTCACCCGCAGGGGCGGCTTCCTGCACCGGGCGGCCGACTTCGACGCGGCCTTCTTCAACATGTCGCCCCGTGAGGCACTGGCCACCGATCCGCAGCAACGGCTGCTGCTTGAGACCGGCTGGGAGCTGCTGGAACGGGCGGGCCTCGACCCGTCGGGGCTGCGCGGCAGCGACACCGGTGTCTTCGTCGGCGTGATGCACGCCGACTACGGGCGCCGCCTCATGCATCGCGGCGGACACGAACTGGAGGCCCATCTCGCCCTCGGTTCGGCGGGAAGCGTCGCCTCCGGCCGGATCGCCTACACGCTGGGGCTGCGCGGGCCCGCCGTGACGGTGGACACCGCGTGTTCGTCGTCGCTGGTGGCGATGCACACGGCCGTACGGTCCCTGCGCGACGGCGAATGCTCGCTGGCCGTCACGGGCGGGGTCACGGTCATGGCCTCGCCCGGCCCGTTCGTCGCGTTCAGCAGGCTGCGCGGGCTGGCGCCCGACGGGCGCTGCAAACCCTTCTCCGCGGCGGCCGACGGCACCGCCTGGGGCGAGGGCGTGGGCCTGGTTCTGCTGGAGCGGCTCTCCGACGCGCGGCGCAACGGTCATCCGGTCCTGGCCGTGCTGCGTGGCTCGGCCGTCAACTCCGACGGCGCGTCCAACGGGCTGACCGCCCCCAACGGGCCCGCGCAGCAACGGGTGATCCACGCGGCCCTCGCCGACGCGGGACTGTCCCCGGCGGACGTCGACACGGTGGAGGCGCACGGCACGGGCACCGCGCTCGGCGATCCGATCGAGGCACAGGCGCTGCTGGCCACGTACGGACAGGACCGAACGGCCCAACGGCCGCTGTGGCTGGGCTCGTTGAAGTCCAATGTCGGGCACACCCAGGCCGCGGCCGGGGTGGGCGGTGTCATCAAGACCGTACTGGCGATGCACCACGAACGGCTCCCGCGGACGCTGCACGCCGACGAGCCGTCGCCACGGGTGGACTGGTCGTCGGGCGCCGTACGGCTGCTGACCCGGGACGAGGAGTGGCGGCCCGTGCCCGGGCGGCCCCGACGGGCGGCGGTGTCGGCGTTCGGCATCGGCGGGACCAACGCGCACGTGATCCTGGAGGAGGCCGAGGCGGGCACGGTCGCCGCAGCACCCTCCCGGCGCGGCACGGTGACACCGCCGCTGCTCCTCTCCGGCGCGAGTCCGGCCGCTCTGCGGGCGCAGGCCGCACGGACCGCGGCCGTACTGCGGGAGCGGCCCGAACTCGCGCGACCGTCGTCACCGACGGCGAGGGACGCACGCTGTGGGCCGGGGCGTTCCGCCCCGGCCGCATGCACGACCAGAGGTCGAC
>NZ_JBEYFS010000512.1:0-1641 GCF_040634475.1 Streptomyces sp. NPDC007095 | reverse complement strand
CAGGTCAGCGATCCAGCGCACCTTCGGTGCGCGCCGGGGGCGTGGTAAATCCCGTGGCGTGCGCCGGGGGTGCTTCTGTCTGCCCTGACGTGGGCTGGTGCGGGGCCGAGATGCTGGAGGAGTTCGTTCCGGCCGAAACCGATGCCTCTGTGATGCCGGTGAGCTCGCAGGTCAGCATGGTGCTGAGGGCCGTCCACGGGAACCGTGGAGTGTTGCTGCAAAGCACGTGCGTCAGAATTCCTGATTCACCCTGGTCCTCCCGGAACGGCGTACCCGGTCTGTCCGGCGAGGGAGGGAGCAAGGCCGTGGACGTGCTGCACGAACGCTGCGCCGGCCTCGACATCAGCAAGAAAGACGCCAAGGCGTGTGTCCGCACCCCGAGTACGAAGCGGCGGGGGTCCTTCACGACCGAGACTACGACGTGGGGATCGACAACGAACGCGGTCCTCGCCCTGCGGGATCACCTGCTCGCCGCGCAGGTGACACTGGTGGTGATCGAGGCGACCTCGGACTACTGGAAGCCCTTCTACTATGTGCTGGCCGAGGGCCTGGACGTGATCCTGGTCAACGCGCGGCAGGTCAAGAACCTGCCCGGCCGCAAGACGGACGTCTCGGACGCGGCCTGGCTGGCCCAGCTCGGCGCCCACGGCCTGGTCCGGCCTTCCTTCGTGCCGCCCGAGCCGGTGCGCGAACTGCGCGGCCTGACCCGGGCCCGGACCACCGCCACCCGTGAACGCGGCCGGGTGGTCCAGCGCCTGGAGAAACTCCTGGAGGACACTGGCATCAAACTGTCCGCGGTCGCCTCCGACATCATGGGCGTCTCCGGCCGGGCCATGCTCGAAGCCCTCATCCGCGGCGAAGGCGACCCGCAGGTCCTCGCGGACCTGGCCAAACGCAAGCTCCGCAACAAGATCCCCGAGCTCACCGAGGCCCTGACCGGACGCTTCCGCGAGCACCACGCGTTCCTGGCCCGCCTGCATCTGGACCACTACGACCAGCTCACCACGATGATCGACCAGCTCACGGGACGGATCGAGGAGGCGATGGCCCCCTTTCGTGGCGCCCTCGACCTGCTCGACACCATCCCCGGAATCAACCAGGCGACCGCCGAAGTGATCATCGCGGAGACCGGCGGGGACATGACCCGGTTCGCCTCCGCCAAGCACCTCGCGTCCTGGGCCGGGGTCTGCCCCGGCCACCACGAGTCCGCCGGCCGCACCAAGAACACGAAGGTGCGGCCCGGCAACCCCTATCTCAAAGGGGCACTCGGCCTCGCGGCATTCGGAGCGGTGAGAACCAAGGACACCTACCTGCAGGCCCGTTACAAGCGGCTGACCGCCCGCCGCGGCCCGCTCCGAGCACTGGTCGCCGTCGAGCACTCCATCATCACCGCGATCTGGCACATGCTCACCGACAACGTCGGCTACCAGGAACTCGGCGGCACCTACTTCGCCCAACGCGACCCCGAACGCGCCACTCGCCGGGCCATCAACCAGCTCAACCAGCTCGGCTACACCGTCACCCTCAACCCGAGGGAGAGCGCCGCCTAACCGGCAGACCCCGACACCCGGAGCCTCCACGGCCACCGGGCACCCGGCCCTGCCCACACCCACCCTGACCAGGCTCTATTTACGCGTCAGA
>NZ_JBEYFS010000511.1:0-1649 GCF_040634475.1 Streptomyces sp. NPDC007095 | reverse complement strand
CGGTGCCCGGCTGGCTGCGGGGCCGGGGCGGACAGCCGGAGGCGTATTGCCACCGGGCAATACTCGATGCGATCCGCTACCTCGTCGACAACGGCCAATGCCGTTGCTTGAGCTACTGAAGTATCGCGGGCGTAAGGGTGATGACTTTCTCCGGAACCCGTCGTGTACCTCGCCTGACCTGGTCTTTCTTGCGCACGATGTACTGCGAGACCGGATGGCGTGTGCAGCGGTCCGCCTCGCGTAGCCGCCGGAGACCGTTGTCGAGCTTGCGCACGACTTTCGCGGCCATCCGCTTCATGAACTGCCGCAGACGGCTGGTAGACCGGCCTGCCTGGAGAACGACGCTGCGACGTGTGTGCTTGAGGACCTTGACGAACGAGATCCGGTCGGGGTCCAGACCCTCGCCGTCGGCCAACCGCATAATGATCCGGCTCAGACAGTGATGGAGAGTCAGGTGCGCCCAGATCTCCTGCCGCACCAATTCCGGCGACACCGACCGCAGCACCTCAGCCTTTCCCCGCTGAAAGGTCTTGATCTGCCGGAAGGCTGATTCGACCTCCCAGCGCTCGTGATACAGAGCTGCCAGCTCCTCGGCGGGCCAGGCCACGGGGTCCAGCAGGTCGGTCAGCAGCCTGACCGTCTCGCCGCCGTCGACCTGGTAGTCGATCACTCTCACTGTCACCCCGCCCGGATGGGAGCGCCGCTGTCCGGCGAGATTCATCCGGGTCAGATAGGTCCCGTCAGGCAAGACCTCCATGGGCTTCGCGGCGACGAAGGTCCGGGCTCTGATCAGTAAGTGCGCTCCGGCCTGCGTATATGCCTTCCACAGTGCGACACCGGGGAAGGCCCGGTCCATGACCACCAGCATGCCGGCGGCACTGCCGGCCATCTCTGTCGCCAGCGCGGGCTCGCCACCACCGCCCTTGAAGCTGCCTATCCGCGCGTCGATCGTCGCGTGCGTACCGGTCTCGGTCAGCGTCACCACCCTGGCCTGCGGGAACCCGATGGGCCGACCGGCACTGTCCACCTGCCCGCCCAAAGCGGCACGTGTCGTGTCGTTCTCCGGCACGTCCAGCAAGAACCCGTCGACCGCGGCAACTCTCATCCCGCGCCAGAACGCCGCCTCGAGAGTGGTGGGAGCGATCGCCCCCGCCACACGGCGGAACACTCCCTCCAACGGTGCGGCCCCCAACTGCTGCCGGGCCCTGGTGAACGACGACTTGTTCGGGACCGACTGGTCCATCTCGCCCAGGGCCCCGACCAGGTTCTCCGCGACATCGTCGTAGGAGTCCTGCTGGAACAGCGCCAGAGCAAGCACGAAGTAGACCATGAACCGGCTCGACAGGAGTACGCCGACAACGGGGCTTGGCATCCAGCCGACCACACGCGGTCAGCACCTCGTCCACCAGCTCAGGAACGATCCACTCGGTGAGCAACCCGAGCCGGACTTCATCGGATAACCCGATCCATGGATGCATGTCCGCGTCAACGAACCAGCACCCCGGCGGTCACGCCTGGAGAGGAACTACGTGCACCTCTCAAGCAACGGCATTGCGACAACGGCATCAAGTGGCGGGCCATGCCGGCCGACTTCCCGCCGTGGGACCGCGTCTACGCGTTCTTCCGCCGCTGGCGCGACCACGCCCTGG
>NZ_JBEYFS010000510.1:0-1682 GCF_040634475.1 Streptomyces sp. NPDC007095 | reverse complement strand
CCTCGCCGTTTCACTTGGGGATGGCTGGTTCTGGGGCGGAAATACGAAAGTGCCTTCCTGACCTGGGACGATGAACCTTGCTGAGGGGTTCTGTCGGTCCAGGCGGAGGGCACTTTCTACGTGCAGGCTATCGGGTTGCGTCCCAAGGTCTATGTCAGTGCTGATGGTTCGGGGGTGGTCGGGCATGCCGGGGCACGGTTACTGACGGATCTTGCTGATGCCACCGGGCTGACCGCCGCATACTCCGCCGCGCTCAGACCGCTTCGGCCGCGGGGGACCGGACATGATCCGGGCCGGATCGCCACCGACCTTGCGGTGATGCTCGCCGACGGCGGCGAGGCCATCGCGGACCTGGCCGTACTGCGGGACCAGACAGGGGTGTTCGGCCCCGTCGCCTCGAACTCCACGGCCTGGCGGCTGCTCGCCGACACCGACAACAGGACACTGGCTTCTCTGCGCTCGGCCCGCGCCCAGGCCCGGGAAGCCGCCTGGCTGCAGGCCGCCGAGCACGGCGAGGGCATACCCGCAGCCCGGGCCGGCGGACGAGAACTTCCCGGCCTGGTTCTGGACCTCGACGCCACCCTGGTCACCTGCCACTCCGAGAAAGAGCTGGCCGCACCCACCTACAAAGGCGGCTTCGGATTCCACCCGCTGCTGTGCTTCCTCGCCAACACCGGCGAGGCACTGTCCGGCCAGCTACGGCCCGGAAACGCCGGCGCCAACACCGCGAGCGACCACATCACGGTGCTCGACCAGGCGCTCGCGCAGATCCCCGATGCCCACCGGCACGGCACCGACATCCTCATTCGTACCGACAGTGCCGGATCCGCGAAAGCCTTCCTCGCCCACGTCCGCGACCTGCGGAAACAAGGAATTCGTACCTTCTTCTCGGTCGGATACGCCATCACCGAGCCGGTCCGCCGCGCTGTCCGGGCCATGCCCAACCACCTCTGGCATCCCGCCCTGGACCAGAACGGGACACTGCGTGATGGCGCCGAGGTCGCCGAGCTGACCGGCATGGTCGACCTGGCCGGCTACCCCGGCGGCACCCGCATCATTGTGCGCCGGGAGCGACCGCACCCCGGAGCCCAGCTGTCCCTGTTCGATCAGGACGAGGGCCTGCGGCATCAGGTGTTCCTCACCGACACCCCGTACTCCGGGGGCGGCTCCGCGCAGTTCCTGGAGGTCCGGCACCGGGGGCATGCCACTGTCGAGGACCACATCCGGTGCGGCAAGACCACCGGCTTCGGCCGCTTCCCCTCCCGCGACTTCGCCATCAACGCCGTCTGGCTCGAACTCAGCCTCGCGGCAATCGATCTGCTGGCCTGGATGCGCGTACTGCTGCTGGACGGTGAACTCGCGACCGCCGAACCGAAGAAGCTCCGCTACCGGCTACTGCACGTCACCGCCCGCCTCACCCGAGGCGGCCGCCGCCTGCGCTTACGGATATCGGCGACCTGGCCCTGGAGACACGAACTGGCCACGGCCTTCCACCGCCTCGCCGCACTGCCCCGACCCGCCGGCTGACCGGCAACCACCCCACCGGCCCACGACCCGAAGGACCCTGGAGAACCCGACCACTGCGCCGGGACTCTGCCATGGCTGAACACCGAAATCGCCACAGTCACTCGACAGTTGACCATCAGCGACGCCTCATCGCCCCAACCGAAACGGCGAGGCTA
>NZ_JBEYFS010000509.1:0-1690 GCF_040634475.1 Streptomyces sp. NPDC007095 | reverse complement strand
CCCTGACGGCGAATCGGCTTTCCCTGCCCTGCTCCGCAGGAGTCCGATTCCTCCCCCGCCTGAAGGCGGGGTATCCACGGAGGAATCCCGATGAAACCGATCCCGGTCCGCAGACGCGCCCCTCAGCGGGTACCGCGCGCCGTCTTCGGCTCGGGCCACCAGGCCGCGTCCGAGATCGGGGTCGCCGGTGAGCCGGTGAGCCGGGGGACGACGTCGGTGACCACGGAGACCTCGCCCTTCTCGATCGCCTGGAACCACGAGATCCAGGTCTCGATCTGTTCCCCGCTCATGCCCAGCCGGAATCGCCGCGCGAAGGCTTCCTCGAAGGTCTCGGGTTCGAAGCGGTAGGGGCGACCGGTGGCCGCGGCGATCCGGGTGACCGCTTCGTCGAGGGTCAGGGCCTCGGGCCCGGTGATCTCGAGGATCGCGCCGTCGTGCTCGGAGCGGGGACCCTCGTCGAGGGCGACGGCCGTGATCACGTCGGCGATGTCCTCGTGGGTGACGAAGGCGGCCCGGCCCCTGCTCGCGGGGCCGCTCACGACGAACTCCTCGTCGGCGAGGGCGGCCGGCGTCGACGTGTAAAAGCCCGCCCGGAGCACCGTGTGGCGGATCCCGGCCCCCGCCAGGAACTGTTCGGTCGCCCACTGGTCGCGGGCGTTGAGGTAGGTGGCGACGGGCGAGGCGCCGACGAGGGACACATAAAGGACCCGGTCGACGCCGACGGCGATCGCGGCCTCGACGGCGGTGGCGTGTTCCTCCAGCCGGCGCCCCGTGCGGTGTCCGGAGACCAGGATGAGGGTCGACGCGCCCTCGAGCGCCTTGCGCATGGCCGGGGCGTCGCCGTAGGCGGCCGGACCGCGCCGCTGGGCGCCCGGCAGTTTGGGTATGCGGTCGGGGTCGCGTCCGACGAGGAGCTGGGGGACGCCACGGTCGGCGAGCCGGGCCGCGATCCGGCTGCCCAGCGCCCCGGTCACCCCCGTGACCGCCACCGTGGCACGGTTTCCCTCAGACATGGGCATGGGTTTCCCTCCATCCGGGGCCGCTGTCGATCGCGGACCCCTGCTTCCGATTATTTGCCTAGAAGGCCACGTCCGGCGCGGCGAACAAGATGGTGCTGCCGTGGCGGACGTAGTCGTGGGTCCGCCGCTCGGGCATGCCCAAAACCGAGCGGTCCAGCGCCTGGATCTGCGACTTCTCGTCGACGCACAGGAACAGCGCCTTATCCGGCGGTCCAGGTGGAGACCGACGATGTCGCGATGCCTCCACCCCCGCGTCGGAGATTTCACGCGGGGCGCCCGGGCGGGGCTCGTCCGCCGGGCGTCGGGGCGCGACTCCAGGAATCGGCGTCGCCGCCTGCCCACCGGCTGTGGCCAGATGCCGAGTTCGGCGGCCACTCACTGGTTCGGCTTTCCCTCCGCGCAGCCCCGTACGATCCGGTACCGCTGAGCCGGAGCCTGAGCCGAGGTTGCCCGCCGCGGCCGGCGCACCGGTGTCTCGCGCTCGTCGGCGCTCGACGTCACCTCGGCGACCGGCCGGCTCATGCGCGTCGCGCGGGCAAGGGCACACATGTTCAACGGACCTCAGGCGCAGGACACTAGCCTCGCCGTTTCGGTTGGGGCGATGAGGCGTCGCTGATGGTCAACTGTCGAGTGACTGTGGCGATTTCGGTGTTCAGCCATGGCAGAGTCCC
>NZ_JBEYFS010000508.1:0-1697 GCF_040634475.1 Streptomyces sp. NPDC007095 | reverse complement strand
CCTCGTACTGGACGTACTCGGGTCTGTGCCTGGTGCGGTGAGAGTGCGTGCATGGCGTCGCGGGGCGGACGGGAATTTGACGACAGGGCCTAGGGCCTGTCCGGCAGATCAGGTCGGAGAAAAGCAACGGTGCCTCACTAACGCAGATGAGCGGGGCTTGGTGCGTGCAGCCGCAAGGCGGAGGAGGGCGACGACGCGATGGGGGTCCCCCTGCCCCAGCGAAGCCGAGAGCTCGGGGGAGTCGGCAACCGACGACAACGCCGCAGACACGCGCGCCAAGCCCCGCGTCTCCGGCATGATCCGCCGGACAGGCCCTACGCCGTACGTGCCAGGTGTCGCCCGGCCGGCGCTCGTTCGGCCACCGGGCCCAGGCGGTCGCCGAGCGCGTACGCGGTGACCTCGAGGGCGGTCTCGACGACCAGATACCCGGGGGTCTCCCAGACCCTTTCCTCCGATGTTTCCCGAATGACCTGCTCCGCGCGGCGGCCTTCGAGGGCGCTCTTGTTCATGTGCGCATACCTGCTTTCCTGATGGGTGGGGGGTTTAGAGCCCAGACAGGTGCTGATGTTCACATGCATGCACCGAGTTCATGAACCCGTTCGGTGACGCCCTACAGAGTGGTCGGATGACGGAACCCGGTCAATGGTCCGGACCGATAACGTCGGATCCATTTCCGGCCAATCTCCGACCCTCACCAGGAATCCACAGCGAATCAGCCGGTCAGGAATGCATTACGGCTGGTGATCGTTGACCATGGGAGTATCACCCGACGACTGAAGGATCGAGAGCTCGTGAGCAAGGTCCCCCCGATCATCCTGAACAACGGCGTCGAGATGCCGCAGCTGGGCTTCGGTGTCTGGCAGGTCCCGGACGACGAGGCGGAGCAGGCCGTCGCCACGGCGCTGGAGTCCGGATACCGCAGCATCGACACCGCGGCGATCTACGGCAACGAGGAGGGCACGGGCAAGGCCATCGCCACCTCCGGCATCCCCCGCGAGGACCTCTTCGTCACCACCAAGCTCTGGAACAGCGACCAGGGGTACGACTCGACGCTCCGCGCGTTCGACACCTCCCTCGAGAAGCTCGGCCTGGACTACCTCGACCTGTATCTGATCCACTGGCCGCTGCCGTCCCGGGGCAAGTACATCGACACGTACAAGGCCTTCGAGAAGCTCTACACGGACGGCCGGGTCAAGGCCATCGGTGTCTCCAACTTCTACCCGGAGTACCTGGAGAAGCTGATCGAGGCGACGTCCGTCATCCCGGCCGTCAACCAGATCGAGCTGCACCCGCACCTCCAGCAGCACGCGGCCCACGAGTACCACGCGCAGCAGGGCATCGCCACCGAGGCCTGGTCTCCGCTCGGTTCGGGCAAGGGCCTGCTGGAGGTCCCGGCGATCGTCGCCATCGCCCAGAAGCACAACCGCACTCCGGCCCAGATCGTGCTGCGCTGGCACATCCAGCTGGGCAACGTCGTGATCCCCAAGTCCGTGACCCCGTCCCGGATCAAGGAGAACATCGACGTCTTCGACTTCTCGCTCGACACCGAGGACATCGCGGCGATCAGCGCGCTGAACGAGGACCGTCGCCTGGGTCCCGACCCGGCGCCCGGCCCGCAGTTCTCATTGACCAGGGCCCGAATGATCGTCTCGGCGTTCGTGCTGGCGAGCTGCCGGTACGTGTTCGCGAGCTGCGCC
>NZ_JBEYFS010000507.1:0-1699 GCF_040634475.1 Streptomyces sp. NPDC007095 | reverse complement strand
GGTTTCGCGGGGACGGGCGGGGCCGGTCAGACCATCGATACCGCGTTCACCACGGGCTACACATGGTTCGACAACACCCCGCGGGGCAGCAGCCAGATCTCCAACCCGGTCCTGCATCGGCAGGCCGGGGGTACCGGCACCTACGCCGATCCGATCACGCTTGCGGTAGGACACAGTCTGGCCAACGGCAAGGACACGCTGGACTATCCGGCCGGAACCCGTTTCTACATGCCCCGGGTACGCAGGTACTTCGTCGTCGAGGACGCCTGCGGTGATGGCCAGAGCCCGCAGAACGGCCCCTGCCACAGCCTGAAGACAGCTCCCAAGGGTGCCACCACCTGGCTCGACATGTATGTCGGCGGCGCCGGCGAAGACAGCCAGTCCGCGGTCCAGGCATGCGCCGACAAGGTCACCGCCGGCACGCACGCAGGACTCAACACCGTGGTGCAAAACCCCGGCCCCAACCTCCCGGTCGTCGAAGGCCCCTTGTTCCAGAACGGCAAGTGCACCGACCTCTACACACCCACCCCCACCACCAAGGGCACCGATCCCGACAACAACTAAGAGGGCTCCTTTCGTAGCCGGGCACCACCTGGGTGTGGGTGGTGCCCGGCTACGTGCGCCCGCCGGACCGCACAGCAACGGTGGCCGGATTTCTTCACCGTCGACGTTCTCAGTTCCGCTGTGGACGCCGGCTCCGCCCGTTCCGGATGAGATGCAGGGCCTGCGCGCCGTTCCGCGGCGCGAACGTCACACCGGTGTCCATGCCTTGTACGACAAGGGGATGGAGGTCTCGGCGATCCAACATGCTGGAGCCGCTGAACAACGCCACAGCCACGCTGTAGTCCGGTCCCGGCCTCCGCCAGGATTTCGAGGGCGGGCGGCAACGGACATCGCCGACGTACGCGTCGATGTCCAGCCCCGCACGCACCTGCGCTCCAGCTCATGGCAGCAGGGCCCGCCGCCACCTGGGCGTCGGGCCCTGCTGCCGCCGCGTGCAGCCGGATCAGCTGTGGGAGACGGTCAGCCCGTAGAAGGCGACCCGAGCTCCGTTCGTGGTGCTGTCCGACGAGGACTGGTTGTAGGACCCGGCCTTGAAGTACAGCTTGTACGGCTCGAAGGACGAGGGGATGGGGTAGTGGGTGGTGCTGCCGTTGACGGTCAAGTCGATGGTGTTGCCGCCGGAGACACCGATGGTGTAGCTCCAGGTCTCGCCGATCGAGACATGCCCCACCGTGTGCTTGGTCTGTCCGCCGGAGGGTGAGTTCTCGGTGCCCAGGACGATGTCGCCATTCGAGTCGTAGTACAGCTCCAGAAGCGGTTTGGTGGACGAGCCCCCGGCGCCCAGGTGGATCTGTCCCACGCACACGTGGGACGTCACGGACGCCACGCGCAGGGTCGCACTCATCCGGTGGGTGCCGCTGGGCGACCACTGCGCGGCGCTGCCGTCGCGGTTCACTTCCCGGAGTTCCGAGCGGGCGTACTTGGCGTTGGGCGTGGTGACGCCCTTCTCGGGCGCCCAGAAGGTCATGGCACCGTCGGGGTCGGTGTAGAAGTAGGAGTCCTTGTAACCACTGGGGCCCTGGAGCCGGGACGAGGAGATGGTGGTCGGGGATCCCGAACCGACCGGTTCCTGGAGCTGCCATATCGACAGGTCGAAGTTGCCGCCGGGTGCGACTCGCGGATCCGCAGCGCCGCT
>NZ_JBEYFS010000506.1:0-1737 GCF_040634475.1 Streptomyces sp. NPDC007095 | reverse complement strand
AACCCGGCATCCCGCCGGAGCCGGACCTGCCCGATGATCTACGCCATGGTCATCGGCCGCCGACCGGCACGAGTACCCAACTCGCCATCCACACCAGACCCGTGACCTGCGACTTCACGATGCACACCGCTCAATGGACGGCAGCGGCACCCATCGACGGCTAGAGATCTTCAACGGCTGAGGTTACGGCGGTTGGAAGTCGAGCCCGGTCTTGGCGATGAGACCCTCGATGAGGCGGGGCGGCACTGCATCCGTTTCAGCCGCGTCTTCACCAACGCGATGAGCTGGTCGAGGCTGTGTTTGGTGAGGTTGGCCAGTGACCTCTTCAGATGCGACCACACGCCCTCGACGGGGTTGAGTTCGGGAGCGTACGGCGGCAGCTGGTAGACGGTCAGCCATAATCGGGCGGCGATCAGCTGGTGCATGGTGCGGCTGACGTGCGTGTTCAGATTGTCCCGGACCAAGACGATGGGGCCGCCGAGCTGCTGGTGCGCGGCATCCAGCAGCCGCGCGCAGTGGGTCTCGATGAAGCCCTTTCGACGTGTGGCGGTGGTGACGGGGGCTGGCCTGGGGTTGTTCGGGGTTCGTTGATAACGGTGGTGTGGTGTTGGTGGTGGTGTCCGGTATCTGAACGGCCGGTGCGGGTTTGTGCTGGTCAGCGGCTTGGCGCGGGGTCGGGTCTGCCGGTCCAGTAGAGGGCGGTGTCGATGTCGCGTGCGGTCCAGCCGTCGGCGCGTGCTGCGCCGTGCTTGAGGAGGTCGTCGAGGAGTTGCATGTAGCGGCCGTAGCGCCCCGGTGTTGGGGTGAGGTGGAGGGTGTCCAGGGCGTGTTGGACGCGGCGGTCGTAGACGGCCATCCGCGTGGGTGCTGCTGCGGTCAGGACGGCTGAGGCGAGGGCGTCACCGGTGCGGAAGCCGGGCAGTTTCCAGATGATGCCGCGCCCGGTGCGGGCAGCTTCGCTACGGGGCAGGGCGGTGTCGCGGACGGCGGTGACGGCCCGTTCGGTGACCGCTCGTACGCGGGTGTCGGGCAGAGACATGAGCGCCGTCACCCACGGGGTCTGTGCGGAGAGCCGTTTCCAGACGACCAGGGCTGCGATGTCCATCTTGCCGAGGCTGCCTGTGTGTTCGGTTCGTTCTTCACTGGCTGCGCAACCGGATCGCTCACCTGGAGCCAGTCTTTACCAGAGACCTGAATCTGGACCTGAAGACCATGAGCTGTGGGAGGGGCAGACCTCCCGGCACGGTGGGCAGGGCGGCACTGTGCCGAAACCCTGGAAGCCGCCCGTGCTGGCGTCCACGCTGCGGCCACACTGGTGCAGTGGTTCCCTCCGGTGCGGCGACCCGCGTGTCCTGATGGCGATGACGTCCTGTACGGGGGGCGCCAGGCTCGCATCCACGTCATCTACGACGGACCCGCCACCATCGGCGGTCGGAGAGAACTGACACCGCTCCAGGAGACACCACGGGTCCCGGGGAGTGAAGGCATCCCCGGGACCCGGCTCTATGAAGTCACTTGATCCAACGGCCCTGCGACCTCAACGTCACGCGTTCCGGGTGACTGGACCGGAGCAGGGGGAACACAGCCGTAAATCCGCTGTACACATGCCAACGTGAAGCTACTGACCTTGGCGTTATAGCGGCTGGGTGTCTGGGTCTTCGTCGGACCTGGTGACAGGGCCCGTCTTGGCTGGTAACCCGGAAGTATGCGGTATCCGGACGGGGGCGGGCTGACCGC
>NZ_JBEYFS010000505.1:0-1751 GCF_040634475.1 Streptomyces sp. NPDC007095 | reverse complement strand
CAGGGGCCTGCCGATCAATAACTCGTCGATCTTGGTGGGGATTAGGGGAGGGTGGGGTCGTGCCCGGCGATCGCGGCGAGTTGGTGTGCCGTGGTCACGGTGATGGCGCCGGCCGGGATCTTGTGCCCGAGCGCGGTGAGCACGGGGGTGACCTCCTGGAGGGTCGCGCCGATTCTGCTCTTGGCCAGGCTGGTCGCCTCGGCGAGAACGGCGTTCGTCATGGACCAGCGCCTCTTGAGGAGGAAGACGACAAGCTGGTCGGAGACGGAGAGCCGTCTGCCGCCGGCGCCGGGGCCGCCGTCGGGGCGTTTCCCGGGCAGGAAGATCGGCGGGTGCTCGGCACACCAGGCTCGGTAGCGGACGGCGAGATCGTCGAAGGCGGCGGGCTCGAGTCCGGTGAGGCTGGGGTGCCGCAGCCAGATGGGGAGCTTGTCCCCGGTGGGGAAGCGTCCGAACTCGGCGCTGGGCGGGGGTGGTTCGGGAGCGAGCGGTTCGGGGCGCAACGTGTAGTTCCACGTGCCGTGCCACTCGTGCGGCGTCAGGGGCAGGCGCTCCATGACGGTGTCGGGGACGGTGATGCCGGTGGGGTAGGCGCCGGGGTCGAGCTCGGCGTGGACGGACAGCCCGCTGCGTGTCGTGGTCGCTCCGATGGTGCTGACGACGACTCCGTGGCTGGTCAGGGGCCTGCCACGCCAGTTGATGCTGATCTGCGAGAACAGCCTGTGCTCTATTTTGTTCCATTTCGATGTTCCCGGCGGAAAGTGACAGACAGTCACATCAAGGCCCGACTCGTAGGCGAAGTCCGCGAGTTCCTTCTTCCAGGCACGCACGCGGTAGCCGTTGGAGCCTCCGGCGTCGGCGGTGACCAACAGGCGAGAAGCGTGCGGGTAGCGGCTGCGCCCCTCACCGTTCCACCAGCGGCGCAAAGTGGCCACCGCGAAGGCAGAGGTGTCCCCGTCGCAGCCCACCGACACCCAGCCGGTATCCGCGCCGATGTCGTAGATCCCGTACGGCACCGCTTTCTGGGAACCCTTCTCGGGGAAGTCGTGCGCACGGACCTGCACCGGCTGCCCGGCGCGATGCCACTCGCGTCCGATGACCGCGTAGTTGCCCAGCGTCTCCTTCTTCTTGGCATCCACGCTGATGACCGGCTGCCCATCGGCGAGGTACGCCGTGACCTGGTCGTTGATGTAGCGGAACTGGGCGTCCCGGTCCGGATGCCGGGCCCCCTCGGTGGTCCTCGAGGTGCCCTGCAGGGAGAAGCCCTCCGCCTTCAACAGCGCGGCCACCGTGTCCGAAGCGACCCGGTGCCCCCGGCGCGTCAGCTCGGCCGCCAGATTCCGGGTGGACTTCACCGTCCACAGCAGCGGAGATTCCGGGTCGCCGCGCTGGTCCGGCTCGACCAGCGCCAGCAACGCGGGCACCAGCCCCGGATCGGCCTCCCGCAAGGGCTTCCGACCCGCGCCCGGTGCCCGGACCCGGCCAGCGGGCTCCTCCGCGTGCTCCAGCTCCCGCTTCCCGCGCGACACCGTGGACTCCGCCACCCCGGCCGCTCCGGCCACCATGCGGATCCCGCCGTGGCCCAGAACGCGGGCCGCGGCGCCCAGCGTCAGGCGCTGCTGCCGCTCATCGAGATGCGGCAACAACAGCCCCAACACGTCCACCAGCTCTGCCTTCGTCCCCTCCGACACCCCCGCATCCTACGACCCAACAGCCCACGAAAACCGATGAGTTATTGATCGGCAGGCCCC
>NZ_JBEYFS010000504.1:0-1775 GCF_040634475.1 Streptomyces sp. NPDC007095 | reverse complement strand
GCCTTACGCGCCGAACGCTACCGATGGTCTCCGGCCCGGCGGGTCTACATCGAGAAGAAGGGATCAACGAAGAAACGCCCGCTCGGATTGCCGACCTGGTCGGACAAGCTGGTCGCCGAGGCGGTCCGTCTCCTCCTGGAGGCGTACTACGACGTCCAGTTCTCCGATCGCTCCCACGGTTTCCGCCCCCAACGGGGCTGCCACACCGCGCTGACGGAAGTGGCACGGACCTGGCGGGGAGTGCACTGGTTCATCGAGGGCGACATCTCCGACTGCTTCGGCAGCCTGGACCACGAGGTGATGCTCAAGGTTCTGGGAGAGAAAATCCACGATGGCCGGTTCCTGCGGCTGATCAGCCGCATGCTCAAGGCCGGGTATCTGGAGGACTGGAAGTGGAACGCCACGCTCAGCGGTTCGCCGCAGGGCGGGGTGGCTTCCCCGATCCTGTCCAATATCTACCTGGACCGACTGGACCGGTTCGTTGAACAGTCCCTGCTGCCGGAATACAACCTCGGGGACCGTCGTCGGCCGAATCCGGCATATCTAACCGTTCAGCACGCGATCGCGAAGGCACGACGCCACCAGGACCGGGAGGCGGTGCGGGTGTTGCGACACCAGCAGCGTTCCCTGCCCTACGGCGACCCGAACGATCCGAGCTATCGGCGGTTGCGCTATGTCCGTTACGCCGACGACTTCCTGCTGGGGTTCGCCGGTTCCAAGCGCGAAGCCCAGGACATCACGTCGAAGATCAGGGCCTTCCTGCGTGAGCAACTCGGGCTGGAATTATCCGAGTCCAAGACGCTGATCACGCACGCCACCAGCCAGGCGGCGCGCTTCCTGGGCTATGAGATCCGGGCTCTGCATGCCGACACAAAGATCACCGATGGACGTCGGTCGATCAACGGCACACCCGGGCTCTTCGTGCCCGAGCAGGTGATCCGCACCAAGTCCGCGCTCTACAAGAAGAAGGGAAAACCGGCTCCGCGTGGAGTACTGCTTCACGACGAGGACTTCTCCATCGTCGCGAAGTACCAGGCCGAGTACCGGGGTCTCATCCAGTACTACCTCCTCGCCCAGAACGTGCACCGTCTGAGCAAGCTCCACTGGATCATGGAGACCTCATTGCTGAAGACCTTGGCCTGTAAATACCGCAGCACGGTCCGGAAGATGTCTCGGAAATTCCGGGCAACCGTCGAGACACCGCACGGCCCACGCCGCTGTCTACAGGTCACGGTCGAACGCAAGGAGGGGAAGAAGCCGCTGGTCGCCCGCTTCGGCGGGATCCCACTCAAACGAGAGCGCACCGCCACGCTCGCCGACGTCCGGCCGGTGACAGCACCCGCCTACAACGAGCTGATCAAACGGCTCCTGGCCGAGTACTGCGAGCTCTGCGAGACCCGCACGGATCTGGAGGTCCACCACATCCGCCACCTCGCAGACCTCAAACAGCCCGGACGTCGGGACAAGCCCGCCTGGATCCAGCTCATGGCCCGGAGGAGGCGCAAGACGCTTGTGCTCTGCCGGACTTGCCATGTCTCGGTCCATGCCGGGCGCGTTTCTCAGCCACTGCGGACGTGACCGCTGGAGAGCGGAATGCCCGGAAACGGGCACGTTCCGTTCGGGAAGGGGCCGTCGGAAAAGGACTCGTGCCACGGGCACCTCGTCGGCGGCCTACTTCACCCCACCGCGGAGGGCTGGCTCTACCTCGCCTGCTGGCTGGACCTGGCCACCCGCGAGGTCGTCGGCTATGCCATGGCCGATCACCACCGCGCCGA
>NZ_JBEYFS010000503.1:0-1794 GCF_040634475.1 Streptomyces sp. NPDC007095 | reverse complement strand
CCCAAGGCCGGGTAGTTAGGGTTTTCGCAGGTCACGCAAGGGGAGTTGGCGAGTTTCCGACGTAGAGCAACGGAGCTCGTTGGTACAGGCAGTCGTCCAAGACAGCTTGTCCCGAAGGAGCTCCGTTGCTCGATCATTGTGTCCTGCCGCCGCCGTTGGCGACTATCACCCGAACGGTCACGGTGGCTGCGGGCCGGTTCGCGCCCGGTCATCTGGGGGAACTGACGGCGATCGTGCCGTTCGAGCTCGTCGACGCGGTCCTGTCGGAGACGAGGACGGTGCAGCGGCGGCTGCGTGATCTGCCCTCGCGGGTGGGGGTCTACTTTCTGCTCGTGATGTGCTTGTTCCCCGAGGTCGGCTACCGGCTCGTCTGGGACAAGCTGACGGCCGGCCTGTCCGGGATTCCGGTGGTCTGCCCGACCGCGAAGGCGTTACGTGACCTGCGCCGGCGACTTGGCAGCGCGCCGGTTCGGGCGTTGTTCGACGTACTGGCCGGGCCGTTGGCCAGGCCGACGACGCCGGGAGTGCGGTTCGGGCCCTACCGGACGGTGTCATTCGACGGCTGCAGTTCGCAGAGGGTCTCCGACTCCGATCGGAACCGGGCCTGGCTGGGGAGAACGTCTCATCACGGCTATCCGACGCTGGAGTTGATGACGCTGGTCGAGACCGGCACCCGGGCCCTGCTCGGTGCGGTGTTCGGCCCGACGGCCGAGGGCGAGACGAGCTACGCGGGCCGCCTGCTGCACCTTCTGAAGCCGGACATGCTGGTGCTCTGGGACAAGGGGTTCGACGGCAACGCCTTCATCTCCGCCGTCACCACCACCGGCGCCCAGTTCCTCGGACGGCTCCGCAGCAACCGGCGCACACCGGCTCTCACCCGTCTCGTCGACGGCTCCTATCTGTCAGTCATCGGCACCGTGCGGGTGCGGGTCATCGATGCGCAGATCACCGTGACCTGCACCGACGGCACTGTCTTCACCGGCTCCTACCGGCTGGCCACCACCCTGACGGACGCCCGCCGCTTCCCGGCGGCCGTGTTGGTGGATCTCTACCATCAGCGGTGGGAGCACGAATCGGCGTATTACGCGCTCCGCCACACGATCATGAACGGCCGCCTGTTGCGCTCGGGTGACCCCATCGGCATCGAGCAGGAGATGTGGTCGCTCCTCACGCTCTACCAGGCACTGCGGACCGTTATGGTCGACGCCGCCGAGTCCCTCCCTGGCACAGACCCCGACCGCTGCGGCTTCACTATCGCCTTCCAAGCCGCCCGTGACCAGGTCATTCACGCCGCCGACGTCGTCACCACGACCGTCGAACCGGTCGGTCTCATCGGACGCCGGATCCTGTCCGGCCTGCTCCCACCCCGGCGGCAGCGGGTGAGTACCCGCAAGGTCAAAGCACCGACCTCCCGCTACAACGGGCGATGCGACAACGACGGCCGGCCCGATGCCAGCCGCACCGTCACCGACCTCGACGTCACCATCCTCGAACCCTCCGATCCGCTGCCCGCACTGCCGACCGTCTCCCGGGATGATCGGCACACCACCCCTGGCAGGCGCCGCCGACACCGAATCCTGACCCTGCTCGAGGAAGACCCCACCCGCCTCTGGCAACCCCGCGACATCGCGGCTCACTTCGGCGACGTCACCCTGGAAACCATGTACAGACAACTGAACCGCTGGGCCGCCAGCGGACTCATCCACAAGCTCGGCCCCGGCCTCTACGCCGCCACAGCATGGTCACCAACTCCCCTTGCGTGACCTGCGAAAACCCTAACTACCCGGCCTTGGG
>NZ_JBEYFS010000502.1:0-1805 GCF_040634475.1 Streptomyces sp. NPDC007095 | reverse complement strand
TCCCCGCGCCCCTGAAGGGGCGCGGGGAACTGCGCGGTCTTGGGGGCCCGGGGGCGGAGCCCCCGTGGGATGGGACGGGTAGGGGCGGCGGGGGCGAGGGAAACCCGGCGGTCACCTCGATCGTGCCAAAGCGGAGTGCCACGACCCGGTACTGCTACGTCCCGGACAAACGACCTCCCGCCGCCCTGGCCCTACCGTGGACCACGAACGCCAAGGACTCCTCAACCTCGGAAGGGCCGGGAATCGACATGACTTCCACCCACGCCTTCTGGCTCGCCGGCCGCCAGGCCACCGGTGAGACCACCTTCGATGTCACCTCGCCGTGGGACGGCCGGGTCGTCGGTCAGGTCAGCGTCCCGACCGAGGCACAGGTCGAGGAGGCCGTCGCCGCCGCGTACGCCGTACGCGACGAGTTCGCCGCCACCCCCGCCCACGTCCGCGCCGCCGCCCTCGACCACGTCAGCAAGCGCCTGGTCGAGCGCACCGAGGAGATCGCGCAGCTCATCTCCGCCGAGAACGGCAAGCCGATCAAGTGGGCCCGCGGCGAGGTCGGCCGCGCGGTGTCCGTCTTCCGGTTCGCCGCCGAGGAGGCCCGCCGCTTCAACGGCGGCGAGGCCCAGCGCCTCGACACCGACCTCGGTGGCCAGGGCCGCCTGGCCCTCACCCGCCGCTTCCCGAAGGGCGTCGTCCTCGGCATCGCGCCCTTCAACTTCCCCCTCAACCTGTGCGCCCACAAGATCGCCCCGGCCATCGCCGCCGGCGCGCCGATCATCCTGAAGCCGGCGCCCGCGACCCCGCTCTCCGGACTGATCATCGGTGACCTGCTCGCCGAGACGGAGCTGCCGGCCGGCTCCTGGTCGATCCTCCCGGTCTCCAACGACCGGATGCCGGCCCTCGTCCAGGACGAGCGGCTCCCGGTCATCTCCTTCACCGGGTCCGAGAAGGTCGGCTACGCGATCATGGACTCGGTGCCGCGCAAGCACTGCACCCTGGAGCTCGGCGGCAACGGCGCGGCCGTCGTCCTCGGCGACTGGGCGAGCGACGAGGACCTGGACTGGGCCGCGACCCGCATCGCCACCTTCTCCAACTACCAGGGCGGCCAGTCCTGCATCTCCGTGCAGCGCGTGATCGCGGACGCGTCGGTGTACGAGCGGCTGCTGCCGCGCATCGTCGCCGCCGTCGAGTCCCAGGTCACCGGCGACCCGTCCGACGACAAGACGGACGTCGGCCCGCTGGTCAGCGAGGACGCCGCCCAGCGCGTGGAGTCCTGGGTCGACGAGGCCGTCCGGTCCGGCGCCACCCTCCTCACCGGCGGCAAGCGCGACGGTGCCTCCTACGCGCCGACCGTGCTCGCCGACGTACCGGCCGAGGCGACGATCTCCTGCGAGGAGGTCTTCGGACCGGTCCTTACCGTGCGCAGGGTGGACGGGGAGGCGGAGGCCTTCGCCGCCGTCAACGACTCCAAGTACGGCCTCCAGGCAGGCGTGTTCACGCACGACCTGCAGGTCGCCTTCCGCGCCCACCGCGCACTGGAGGTCGGTGGCGTGGTCGTCGGCGACGTGCCGTCCTACCGTGCCGACCAGATGCCCTACGGCGGTGTGAAGCAGTCCGGTGTCGGCCGTGAGGGCGTCAAGTTCGCGATGGACGACTACACGTACGAGCGGGTCCTCGTGCTGACGGGCCTCGCGCTCTAAGGACACGAGAGTTTAACTTGAAATTTAACCTTCAGTGATCGTTTGAGGTTCGGATCGTTCACTCACATGGGGATCTGCCGGACATGGCGACGACCTCCCTTTCACGCTGTG
>NZ_JBEYFS010000501.1:0-1859 GCF_040634475.1 Streptomyces sp. NPDC007095 | reverse complement strand
GTGCAACCGACCAGTCCGCAACATGAAGTGAAGCCTGCAGCGTCGTCAATTCCACCCCGCCTCGTGGGGCGGGTCAAGGAGGAGCCGAGCCTGTGATGATTGGGCGAAGGCCATGGAAGGCGATCTTGGACCTGGAGCGGTCGCCGAAGAACCTCCCGGCGTAAGGGGCGTGGAATGGTCGGAAGGTTGTCCTGGGAACTGGAGAGGTCCTCCTCGGCCCCGGGCATGCGGCCCGGGAGCGTGGCCTGCTTATAACCGGCGGAACCGGGAAGTGGCGGGCTGCCGAGAGGAAGTCGGAGGGGGTCGTAGTAGTGCTGATCGGCGGGACAACACAACCCGTCAGGAGCGAAGGGCCCCTGCTTCATCGATGCGTGACACGAACAGGGAGATACCCGGATGAGTGCCGTTTCGGCTAGTTCCATCCGCCGGGAGGAAGGCGTCGCCAGGCTGGACAGCCGCCCTCTGGACAAGGTCCGAGCCCTGCAGTGGACGCTCTACCGCTGTGCCGAGCAAGAACCCGAACGCCGGTTCCATGCCCTGTATGGCCACGTCCACCGCATGGACGTTTTGTGGCGGGCCTGGTCCGGCGTGTGCACGAACCGGGGCGCCCCCGGCGTCGACGGGGTCACCGTCGACGCGGTGGTGTCGTCCGGGGTGGAGGAGTTCCTCCAGGACCTGGCGGAGCGGCTGCGGACCGGGACCTACCGGCCGTTGCCCTTGCGCCGAGTGAAGATCCCCAAGCCGGGGCGGCCGGGGGAGTTACGGCCGCTTTCGATCCCCACCGTGACCGATCGGGTGGTGATGACGGCCGCGAAACTGGTACTTGAGCCGCTCTTCGAAGCCGACTTCCTGCCGGTCAGTTACGGGTTCCGGCCCAGACGGTCCGCGATCGACGCGTGCGAGGCCGTGCGCATTGAGGCGAACCGGGGCCGGGAGTGGGTGGTCGAGGCCGATATCCGAGACTGTTTCGGGACGATTGACCATGAAGCACTCGTGATCCAGATCGCCCGGCGGGTTTCGGACCGGAAGATGCTCAAGCTGATCCGGGGCTGGCTGCGGGTCGGGGTACTGGAGGGCGGGGTGAGTGCCTCAACAGGCGCAGGAACCCCACAAGGCTCACCGATTTCGCCCCTTTTGGCGAACGTCGCGCTGCACGTCCTCGATGAGGCGTGGCAGCGGGAGGGGCGTCGGTTAGGGGCGCTGATCCGGTACGCCGACGATTACGTTGCCCTATGTCCGAGCAGGGAACGTGCCGAGCAGGCGCGGGATCTGTCGGGCAGGGTGCTGGCCGGGCTCGGGTTGCGGCTGCACCCGGACAAGACCGGCATCATCTATCTCGCCCGAGGCGAACAGGGCTTTGATTTTCTCGGCTTCCACCACCGCAAGGTGGAATCGTGGCGGCGGCGGGGCAGGTTCTACCTGCAGCGCTGGCCTTCGGCGCGAGCGATGCGGGTACTGCGGGACAAGATCCGCGCAGCAACTGCCTCCTCGAAGACCGAACGGCCGGTGTCCGCTGTGGTCGCCGACCTCAACCCGGTCCTGCGGGGCTGGGCCGCGTACTTCCGCAACGGAAACTCTGCACGGAAGTTCAACGCAATCGACGGCTACGTCCACGAGCGGCTGGCGACCTTCGCCAGCCGGAAACACAGCCTGCCAGGCCGGAACTGGACCACCCGCTACACCCATGGGTGGATCAGTCGGCTCGGGGTCTACCACCTGACCGGAAACGTGCACTGGGGGACGGTGCATGCCAGCCGGTGAACGATGTCGGAAAGCCGGGTGCGGGAGAACCGCATGCCCGGTTTGAAGCGGCGGGGACTGGAAACGGAGCAACAGCCACCGCGCCAGTCCCCGACCCT
>NZ_JBEYFS010000500.1:0-1882 GCF_040634475.1 Streptomyces sp. NPDC007095 | reverse complement strand
GCCTGTGCCCGGCACGCCGAGAGCACGCACCTGACGCCGCAGGGCCCGCCCTCCGGGCGGACGACGGGAATTTGACGACAGGACCTAGGGGGATCATGTCATTTTCATGGCGATTTGCCACCCCCGGGAATGATTCGTCCCCAAGGAAAGGAGCGTCATGCGAAAGCATGTTGCATCTCTGTTCGCCACGGCCGCGCTGGTGGGCGCGGCCCTTCCCGTCGCGACCGCGATGCCCGCCTCGGCGGCTGCGTTCTCCTGCCGGCCGGTCAGCCGCAGCTACACCGTCAGTCAGGAGAAGGTGGCTGTCCACGCCACGCCGTCGCCTCGGGGCAGCGTGGTCGGCTACAAGTACAAGGACAACAAGGTGCACGCCGACTACGCCTGCAGCAACAGCACCGGCAACTGGGTGTGCATCGGCCGGTGTCACGTCGACGAAGACGCGATCACGGGCCGCTGGGTCTTCCGCAACTACCTGAAGGGCTGAGCTCCCTGTGTTCCGGCCCGCCCGTCGAGGCGGGCCGGTGTGCCACTGAGGTCAGCCGCCGGTCGGGGTCCCGTGCAGCCGGACCGTGCCGAGGATCTTCATGATGGTCGCCTTGGAGACCTCGTCCTTCACACCCTTGGCCCCGTAGAAGTTGAACGACACGAAATCGGCGGCGGAGTTCTTGAAGCCGAACGTGAGTGCCTTGCCGTCGCTCGCGCACTTGCCCTTGTCGGGTGTGTTGGTCGACTGGGCCCAGCCGACGCTGCCCGTGATACCCGAGGTGGTCGTGAAGGGCGTGGCCTTCTTGTCGTACGAGAGGCTCTTCTTGTCGGGCTGGGTGTAGCCGCCGAAGACCCACCAGGCGGGAGTGTTGACCGCGATCTCGTCACTGTTCTTGGCGCCGCTGGCGCCCTTGCTACCCACCACGGCCAGTGGGGTGTCCTGGGTCCGGCCGTCCTTGTCGTCGTCCGAGGTGCACCACTTGGACCTGTACTCGGCAGTGCCCGACATCGTGATTCCCTTGTCCTCCTCCTTCGGGAACTCGAAGCCGATCCCGAGGCCGGGGGACTGGACCTCCCAGTCCGCGGGCACGTCGAAGGCGATGCCCCATTTGGGGTTCACCACGACCTTCCAGCCGGCGATGGTCGGCTTCTCCGTCTCCGTGCCGCGCGGGGTGTCGTCCGACGCGGACGCCGAGTCGCTCGGGTCCGTCGATGCCGACGTCGACGGGCTGGAGGTGTTGTTCGTGCCGCCGCCGGCCTTGTCGTCCTTGTTTCCGCCGAGGACCAGGAAACCCGTCACGCCTGCGGCCACCACTACGGCCGTGGCCGCGATGATCGCCACGAGCTTCGTCCGGTTCCCGCCGTCGCCCCCGCCCTGCGGCGGCTGCGGCGCGCCCATGCCCGTGGGGGTGCCCCACTGCGGCTGCTGCCCGTACGGGTTGGGCTGCTGATAGCCGGGCTGTTGGTACGGATTCGGCTGCTGGTACGGGCTGTTCTGCGGGTTCTGCTCGCCCCCGGGCGGCTGCTGTCCTGGCCACATGGGCGCTAACCCTAGTGGCCCCAGGGATACGATTCGGTCACTGCCCCTTGTCAGGGACGCATCGAAATCTGGCCAGAGCGGGCTACTCGTGAGTAACATGCCGCTATGAGCGCAGGCCGGACGACGATCGGCGAGATGCTCGCCGCCGCGGTGCCGATGGCCCGGACGCTGAATCTCGAGTTCGTGGAGACCGCGCCGGAGAAGGCCGTGGTGGCCCTGCCGGACCGGAGCGACTTTCACGGCCACGTCGGCGGGCCGCACGCCGGGGCGTAACGACCCATATCCACGCGCCCGCGTTCCGTGTCGAGTTGAAGATTCCGATTGTGGAGCGGGTTCGTGACCCGAAGGGCTTCTTTC
>NZ_JBEYFS010000499.1:0-1883 GCF_040634475.1 Streptomyces sp. NPDC007095 | reverse complement strand
GCGCTCCTCGCGTAGACGCTCTCGACCCACGCGGCGAGCTGTTCGTCCGTCAGATGCTGGGCCAGGTCGGCCTCGCTGATCATGCCGACGAGGCGTTTGTTCTCGATCACCGGAAGCCGGCGGATCTGGTGCCCCTTCATCTCCTGGAGCACCTCGCCGACGTCGGCACCCGACTCGATCCAGCGCGGGGTGCCCTGGGCCATCTCGCCCGCGGTGACCCGGGCCGGGTCGTGGCCCATGGCGACACAGCCGACGACGATGTCGCGGTCGGTGAGGATGCCGCAGAGCCGTTCGTTCTCGTCACTGATGGGCAGCGCGCCCACGTTGAGCTCCCGCATCAGCTGGGCTGCGCGGTCCAGGGTCTCGTGAGCGGGGATCCACTGGGCACCACGGTGCATGATGTCTCCGGCGGTGGTCATGAAGTACCTCCCGGTGCCGGACGGCCGGCGCGGCGCGGAACACACCGCTAGTCCCGGCGTCCTACATTCTTGCCGTGTCCCCAGGGACGCGCACCCGGAAGTCCGGGATGCGTTTCCGTGGCAGCCGCTCAGCCGTTCCAGGCCGGGTGGCGGGGATCGTCGGCGCGGACCAGGACGTCGGCCGTGGTGCCCGGGTCCACTTCCGTCTCGTAGCGCTCGAAGGCGGGCAGAGTCCAGTGCGCGGGTTCCGGAGTGCGGCGGCGAAGGGCGCCCGGGGACAGGAGGACGTGGACGCTCAGGTCGAACGGGAACCAGTGCCGCAGCAGGAAGGGGCCGTGGAGCAACAGCACCCCGCCGGGAGGGAGCTGGACATAGGGGCTGCGGGTGGCGCGGTCGGTGGCCGGGTCCCAGAGGTCGGGCAGGACGCGGCCGTCGCCGCCGGGGTCGAGCGGGCCGAAGACCTCGCGCCACAGGGCGCCGGTGTCGACCCAGCCGTTGTAGTACGCCTCGGCGTCCTCGTGACCGTATTCGAGCCGCAGTGACGCGGGGCGCAGGAAGCCCTCCGTGCCGACGACGAGCGAGGACCGGCCGCGTATGCGCAGCGCCTCACTGACGCGGTGGGCGAGGTCACCGGGGCGGGCGGCGGGGGCTCCGTCGAAGGCGATCCGCGGCCACGGACTGCCGTCGTCCGGTTTCAGGTCGAGCAGGCGCTCGGCGAGGAGGTCGCCGAGCCGTTCCCAGGTGATCGCTTCGAGTCGCACAGGCCCATGATGCCGCGATCACGAGCCGCTCTCGTGGGCGCGGCGAGCGGCGAGGGCCAGGGGGGCGGGGCGAGAAGAGGGTGGGGGTGGGGGCCGGGGGGGGCGGGCCCCCGGGGCGGGGGTCGAGGAGGAGGCGGTATCGAGAAGGCGGCGGCATCGCGTAGGGAGCCGCCACCGACGGGGGAATGAACGACCTATGGCACCGATCGCAACTCCCCCGCCCCTTGGCGGACTTCTCGTCATCCAGCCGCTCAAGAAGCGGCTCTGTGCCGAGTGCCGGAGCGGGCCGTTGGCGCTGCTGGTGCTGGAGGAGGGGGAGCCACGCTGTCTGGACTGCGCGGACCTGGGGCACCTGGTGTTCCTGCCGCGGGGCGACACCGCGCTGACGCGCCGGTCGCGGGAGGGCAGCGCGCTGTCGGCGGTGGTGGTGCGCTTCAACCGGCGGCGGAGCCGCTACGAGCGGCAGGGCGTCCTCGTCGAGGAGACGGCGCTCGCCCGGGCCGAGGAGCGGTGCCTGGCGGACGCGGAGGCGCGACGGCGGCGCCGGGCACGGGACGCGCGGCGGCGGGAGGCGGAGGATCTGCGGTTCACGGAGGCGTTCGCGCGGGAGATACGCGGGCTTTTCCCCGGCTGTCCTGCCGACCGGGCGCGGGCGATCGCCGCGCACGCCTCGGTGCGCGGGAGCGGCCGGGTGGGGCGCAGC
>NZ_JBEYFS010000498.1:0-1934 GCF_040634475.1 Streptomyces sp. NPDC007095 | reverse complement strand
GTGGAGGGCACCATCAACGAGTTCGCCCACGGACACGGCATGCGTCACTGCCGCTACCGAGGACTGCCCAGAACTCACTTGCAACACGCACTCACGGCTATCGCCGTGAACATCGAACGCCTCAGCAACCTGGCACCAGCCGAGGAAGTCCCTTCAGCACGGCCGCTGACCGCTTTCCAGACCTACCTGGACCACCACGGGATCCACCGGTCGAAGTCCTGGCGGACCCTCGGCACCTGATCTCAGCCGCCGCCTCCGCGTCCTGAGTGAAGCGTACGTTCGTCACCATCAGCGGATGCGTGGCCTGGCGATCGGGCCGGGCCGTACCGATGAACGTCTGCACCTCGGGTGATCCGATCCTGGCGGACGGAGTCCTCCGAAGCTTGCACTGGGCGACGATCCGCTCCCCGCGGCTTCCGGTGGCGATGACATCCGCTCCCCTGCCGCCGGCGCCCCCGGGCTCCCGGCGGCGCTGCGGGCGTTCTCCGACGCACTCGCATCCACGGCCGGCACCGCGCCGGAGGACCTTCTCAAGGACCGGGAAGACTTCATGCCCGCGGCTCTCTTCGACGCGGAACGTGCGCTGGGTCTGATCGGCGAGCTCCTCGACGACATCGCATACGGCTACTCCCGCCCCAGTCGGCGCGGCGACGTTGCGGCTCCGCGCGGACGTCAGTACAGGTGATCGATCCTGGTGGGTGGAGACCCGGCCGGGAAGGGTGGAGGAAGACATGTCGGAATTCGTTGACGTGGTGTGTCACCAGTGCAGGATCCAGCTTGAGCTGCTCGATGCCCCGGTCCCCCGGGAGGCATGGTGGAAGTTCCTGGACGAACACGCCTACCACCCGGTGGAGTTGCTGTGGGAGCACTCCGAGGCCCGCGAGAGGATCGACATCGACTACATCTATGTGGACAGCGACATCGAGGGCGACCCCTCGTTCGCCGAGTACGCGGGCGACTGGCCGGGCCGCCCGCTCGCACTGCACCCCCGGCCGATCACCCGTGCGGTCGCCGAGATCGTGGAGCGCGCCTTTGACGCCATGGAGACCCGCGAGTGGCAGGCCGCACCGGCCGACGCGGTGGCGGCCGAACGAATCGTGCAGTACATGGACTTCGCGCCCCCGGCGAGTGAACTGGTCGACGGCGCCACCGTCCTCGCCCGGCTGGCCACGGTGGAGGCGGCGCTGGAGCAACTGCGCCGGGCGACCACCGGACCGCTCGGCGACCACTTCGGCACATTCCTGAACGACGTCCTGCGCGCCCTGCCCACCGCGGCGGATCTTCCCCCGGACGAACTGTGCGCCGAAAGCGGCCCCCTGGCCTCTCCTCGACTCTGGGACACCGAGCGGGCACTACGACTGATCCAGCACCTCGTAGCTGCCAGAATCACACTCCGCAAGCCGTCTCCCGACGCCGACTGAGCCACGGTCCGTAGTCTGGCCGGTTCCCACAGCGGGCCACCGTGCGGCGGATCGGTGCATGCCTGTCGGCAGGGGGCTCGGCGTCAGTCGAATGCCGACTGGGGGCAACCAGGCCATCGCCGGCCACCCGAACGTCGGCGAGATCGCCCGGGAACATCCCTCCGTGGTCTCTTTTCTCCCTCAGCGCCCAGGAGGAGTTCGGGGTTCTGCGAGGCACGATGACCATGCTCGGTCGACATTGGGATTGGCGCCGTAGTGGAACTCGCGCACGGACTTCTCGCGAGGGAAGTGGGCGGCGCTGCGGAAGTAGCGCGCCCCGACCGATACCCTGCGGCCTCAACACGGCCTCACGATCTTGGAATGAAGCCCGAGAGACGCGGTCCGGATAGTCGACGACAACCACAATCGCTCGCATCGTCGCAGGTCAGCGATCCAGCGCACCTTCGGTGCGCGCCGGGGGCGTGGTAAATCCCGTGGCGTGCGCCGGGGGTGCTTCTGTCTGCCCTGACGTGG
>NZ_JBEYFS010000497.1:0-1953 GCF_040634475.1 Streptomyces sp. NPDC007095 | reverse complement strand
GGGAGGTATGCGTAATGGTGCGCCAGGAGCGCAGAAGGTGGGAGTTGAGGTAGGAGTCTCGCCGGATGCGGTGCTGTGCGGGAGATGAAGGCTGTGGCCCTTCGAAGTCGCCCTGTGGGGGGAGATTTCAAACCACCGTGAGCTGCGGCGGTTAAATGCCGTGCGTGGTGAGCATCACGGAAAAGGCGCACTTGATGCGTCAGGTGGGGATCAGGAAGGCGAGCGAAAGCGAACCGCTGACGATATGTCGAAACATACTGAGACGACATCAAAACCGGGGTGTCATTACGGCTCCGGGATGAGCCTGGCGGGTGCCCGCTTATTGGCCAGGTGGTGTCCGGCATGGAGGCGGCGCGAGCCTGATCTGCGGCTTCTGCATGGAACCTGGGAAGGTGTCGCCCCGACACTGCGTCGTCGCGCTGGGTGCGGTGACGCGAGAGGAAGCGCGCCAAGCGGCCGAAACCGCAAGGCGCTGAGTACCGTCGCGGGGCACGCTGGCGGACCGGCTCGTAGTAGCGACGAAGTCCCTTTAACGGGGGACGGAGCCAAGGGGCCGGGTCATCCGTGGCTGTGTTCGTTCGATCAACCGGATGTTCTCCGGGAGGAGTCGCGTGGATGCGCTGAAGTCATCAAGCAAGCCGTTTGATATTTCCAAGTGGAGAGTCTGGGAGGCATGGGAGAAGGTCAAGGCAAATAAGGGTTCACCGGGGGTGGATGCCTGCTCCATCGAGGACTTCGAGAAGGACCTGCAGAGCAATCTGTATAAGGTCTGGAACAGGATGTCTTCGGGGAGCTACTTCCCGCCACCGGTGAAAGCGGTGGAAATTCCAAAGTCGCATGGCGATGGTGTGCGGATTCTCGGTGTGCCCACTGTGGCTGATCGCGTGGCACAAACGGTGGTAGCTATGCATTTGGAGCCCAACGTGGAGCCTGTTTTCCATGAGGACTCCTATGGCTACCGGCCGCAAAGGTCGGCGTTGGACGCAGTAGCAAGATGCCGGGAACGCTGTTGGAAAGCTAATTGGGTCCTTGATTTGGACATCGAAAAGTTCTTCGACAGTGTGCCCCACGACCTGATCGTCAAAGCGGTGGAGGCACACACCGACGCCGTTTGGGTGGTTCTCTACGTCAAGCGGTGGCTTCGTGCACCGCTGCAACTGCCCGACGGATCCTTGCAGGAGCGCGGCCGCGGAACCCCCCAAGGTTCAGCGGTTTCGCCCGTGTTGGCAAACCTGTTCCTCCACTACGCGTTTGATGCCTGGATGGCCCGGGAGTTTCCGGCCGTCCGGTTCGAACGGTATGTGGATGATGCCGTCGTCCACTGCGTCAGCGAGCGACAGGCTCGCGTTCTGGTCTGGGCGATCGGCGACAGGCTGGAGGAGGTCGGGCTGCGACTGCACCCGGCCAAAACCCGGATCGTCTACTGCCGGGACGGAAGACGCCGAGGCTCGTACGAGCACACGTCGTTCACCTTCCTGGGATTCACGTTCCGTGCCCGCAAGGCGCGCGACAAACATGGGGTGAACTTCACCTCGTTCTTGCCGGCGGTCAGCAAGGAAGCCCTGAACAGGATCAGCAGGGAAGTCCGTAGTTGGCGGATTCACCTGCGAACCGGCCACACCTTCGCCGAGATCGCACGACAGATCAATCCGGTCGTGCGCGGTTGGATGCAGTATTACGGGGCGTTTTACCGCTCCGAGCTGATCCCCTTCCTTCAGCGCGTCAATGCCTACTTGATGCGCTGGATTCGTAAGAAGTACAAGCGGTTTCACGGGTACAAGAAAGCCAAGAAATGCTGGGAAGGCATCACGAACCGGTATCCCCGCATGTTCGCGCACTGGCAGTGGACCCGCACGGCCTGGTGATCAGGATGACAAGAGCCCGGTGAATTGAGAGATTCACGCCGGGATCTGTGGGAGCCCGGGGGTGAGATTCCCCCGGGCCACCCGACCA
>NZ_JBEYFS010000496.1:0-1981 GCF_040634475.1 Streptomyces sp. NPDC007095 | reverse complement strand
GAGAGGCCGATGTAGGAGCCCATCGAGTCTCCTGCCAGCTGAAATGGAACGACGCGCCGGTCAGCCCCTCAGGGAACCCGCCCGTACTCCAGTTAGTTCGAGGGTGCCGCGGCGGTGCCGGCCCAACAGGATGCCCTGCTTGCTCAGCAGGATCGCTCCGACGCCGACGGCCGCGTGTGCGGCTGGTGCTCTAGTGCTGCGGGGGCGGCTGGAGACGCGCGTCGGCCGGTCGGGCAGTCGCCGGGCGCGGATGAGCTGCTGGATGACCGTGGCGCTCTTGTCGGGGTGCGGTAGCAGGTCGATGGCCTCGGCGCGGAAGCCGTACTCGGTGAGCAGGTCTTCCCACAGCTGCGGTGCCAGGACCCACATCTGTGTCGGCAGGGGCGGGTCGTCGCGCAGCAGGATCGTCTGCTCGCGCGGCGCCACCTCCGCGGACGGGCCGCGGCCGTGCAGGTCGGTGTGCAGGAGCGAGAGGATCAGAGGGGCGCCGGGGCGCAGGCCGTCGCGCAGTGCCGGCAGCGAGCGGTGCGGGTCGATGAAGGCGAGAGTCCCGATCGCGTACGCGGCGTCGAACGGCTCGGCTACGGCCAGGTACTCGGCCACGTCTGCTTGGACGAACTCCACGCCGTCAACGTCCGCGTGGGCGGAGACGGCGCGTTCGTGCTGGGTAGGGGACAGCTCGATGCCGGTGACGCGGGCTCCGTACGTCTGGGCGAGGTGGACGGCGTGGTGGCCGGCTCCGGATCCGATGTCCAGGACCCGGCGGCCGGCCACGTCACCGAGGACTTCTGCTCCCGGTCCGATCCCTTCCCAGGGCGCCCAGCCGAGCCGGTCGGGGATGGGCGGGGTGTAGGCACGGGCCAGCTGGCGCTGGCCGTAGAGCTGCCAGGCCCGCGTGTTGGTCTCCTCGGCGGACACAGTTGCCTCCTGGTGGGCGGGTGTTCAGGGTCAGGTGTGCGTGATCAGGTAGGCGGGGCCCTCGCCGCGCCGGGCTCGTTCGATGGCGTCGAAGCGCGCGAAGGCGCGCGACGCCATCAGCTCCTGCCAAGTCGCGAGGTCGTGGACGGCCCACATGTCGTGTTCCGCGGGATCGAGCCGGATCCGGCGGAGCTGCTCGGCGGTCAACCGCCCTCCGTCGAAGATGAACCCCACCTTGTTCAGCGGCAGCCGGGGCCCTGCGTGCAGGAAGTGCGTCAAAAGCAGCTTCGGTGTGTCCAGACCGAGTTCGAGGCCGGTTTCCTCGACCGCTTCGCGCCGGGCGGTCTGCAGTGGGTCCTCGCCCGGGACGTCGAGGTTGCCGCCCGGGAACTGCCAGAGTCTTGAGCCGTAGACCGAGCGGAGCTGGACCGGCCGGTCGCGCTCGTCGCGGATGTAGACGCAGCCGTACACCGTGTGGTGGGGGACGGTCCGCGCGTACTGCGTGGGCGTCATCCGCAGGGGGCGGCCGGGCCGGGCAGGGCGGTGGTCGAACGCGAGGGCGAGAACGCCGAGGGCTTCCTTGGCCGGCGGGTAGATGCTGCGGAGGTTGGCGAGCAGTTCTCCGGGCGGCCCGTCAGGGTCGATGCGCGCGGGCTCCTCCGAGCTGAGCAGGTCCTCGAAGGAGGGGTACGGGGTGATCAGCTGCACGATGACTTCGAGTTCCTGGCCGGTGTCCCGGTCGTGGAAGACGACCGTGTCGCCGACGCCGATGTCGCGCTTGTTCGGCGTGGCCACCCTCACTTCGATCGTCTTGCGCCCTGCTTCCACTTGGCGGTAGTACCGCCCGAGCAGGTGCATGTGGTGCTCGGGCGGTACGTCTCCGTCCGCCGGGCTCGGGACGGCTGGGATCGCCGGCTGGGTGTCGTCAGGCATAAGAACTCCTAACAGAATGCTGCAACTTGCCTTGGAATGTTGCCGTCTGATGGGACGTTAGCCTGCACATGAGAAGGGGTGAGCAGCTGCCGTGGATCGTGTCGGATGAGCTGTGGGCGCGGATCGAGCC
>NZ_JBEYFS010000495.1:0-1992 GCF_040634475.1 Streptomyces sp. NPDC007095 | reverse complement strand
GCGGCCCTGCTGCTGGCCCGCACCCGCGCCGTCCCAGCGGCGGACACCGCTCACTGGGAGATCCCGGCCGATCCGGCCGCCGTCTCCAAAGCTCGGAAGTGGATAACCCGCCAACTCACCACGTGGGGCCTGGACGACCTCCTCTTCACCACCCAACTCATCGTCAGCGAACTGGTGACCAATGCCATCCGCTACGGCCGTCCGCCGATGGACCTCCGTCTGATTCGCCACCACGTCCTGGTGTGCGAGGTCACCGACTCCAGCAGCACCCAACCCCGCCTGCGACGTGCCCGCACAACCGACGAGGGAGGACGCGGCCTGTTCCTCGTCTCTCAACTCGGCGGACGATGGGGCTGCCGCCATGGCCAGAACGGCAAGACGATCTGGTCCGAGCAAATCATCCAGGATTCCCCCTGAAGCTACCGCTCACCAAAGTGGGCCGAGGCAGAGTCACCCACAACTCTGATGTCTCTCGGCCCAGCCATGCAGCAGCTACCCGAGGCCGGAGTCTGCGAGCAGGAGCAGACCCCCACCTCGTGGCCGCGGCGCGACTCGGCTCGATGGAAGCGCAGCGACCGGGATCAGGTGCTGCTATCACCGAAGCCGGGCTTGGCGTTGATCACGGATGAGGCGTCGACGACCACGTCACCCGCACGTTTCTCCGGCACCCCGGCAGTGTCCCTCCCCTCGTAGCGTGGAGTCCGTGATTGCAGGGGAGGTTGGGGTTCATGGGGTCCAAGCAACGGACGTACACGCCTGAGTTTCGTGAGGGTGCTGTACGCATCGTGATCGAGACCGGCAGGCCGATCCCGGAGGTCGCCGAGGAACTCGGCGTGCACTCCGGCACGTTGCACAGCTGGGTGTCGCGGTGGCGGCGCAACGGGTCGGCGTCGTCCGACCGGCCGACCGAGCCCGCGCCGCCGGGTGGTCGGATGCGCGAGGCCGAGCGCGCCGAGCTGGAGCGGCTGCGGCAGGAGATGTCGGAGAAGAACAAGCGGATACGCGAGCTGGAGATGGAGCGTGATGTCCTCAAGCGATGCATGGTCCTCCGGGTGAAGTGACCGTGATGGACCCGGCCGCCCTGGCCGCGTTCATCGGTAACCAGAGGACCGAGCACTGCGTCCCGCACCGTCTGGCCTGCCGGGTCCTGGGGGTGTCGGAGTCCTGGTTCTACAAGTGGCGCGACAAGCCCACCACCGCGCGTGAGATCCGGCGCGGGCAGCTGGCCGACGTGATCCGGCAGATCTTCGAGGGCTCCGGCGGCACCTACGGCTCCCCGAAGGTCTGGCTCCTCCTGGTCCGCGCGGGCTGGCAGGTCTCGGTGAACACTGTCGCCCGTCTGATGGCCGAACTCGGCCTGGCCGGACGGAAGGTCCGCCGACGGCGCGGGCTGACCCGGCCCGGCAAACGGCTGGCGGCCCCAGACTTCGTGCGGCGGGACTTCACCGCGGACGCGCCTGACCAGGTGTGGTGCGGCGACATGACCGAGATCACCACCGGTGAGGGCAAGCTCTACCTGGCCACCGTCATCGACCTGTTCTCGCGCCGGCTGCTCGGTTACGCGATGGGCGCACGCCATGACGCCGAACTGGTCGTGGCGTCCTTGAACATGGCCGCGGCCACCCGCGGCGGTGACGTGAAGGGCGTGATCTTCCACAGCGACCGCGGCAGCGAATACGGCTCCCGGCGCTTTCGCCGGGCCTGTCGTCGCTTGGGCGTGACCCAGTCCATGGGCCGCGTCGGGTCGTGTTTCGACTGTGAGAATGATCGAGTGCCGTTCCGGGCGGTGGCTTGACCCGTGTTTCGACTGGCGTTGTTGCCTTGGCGTTGATCCGTCGGCCACAGCCTGGAGCGGTACTCGCTGCCGCTGGGCAGGGGACGTGTCCCGATAGCGCCTCTGAAGCTTCCCCGTGATCTCGGACACGTAATGGCTATGCCGCGAGGGTGTGTTGATGCCGCTGCCTGGTCTCAGCCGGGGTGAGGTAGCCGAAG
>NZ_JBEYFS010000494.1:0-1992 GCF_040634475.1 Streptomyces sp. NPDC007095 | reverse complement strand
CGCAGCCAACGCCAGCCGCGCCGCCCGTTCTCCCCCGCCCATCTGTGTAATGAGTCCTGCGACCGTGGGGTTCTGAAAGACGGTACGCAGATCGACATCGACATTCAAAGTGGTACGGATACGCGCGATCAGACGAGTCGCCAGCAGCGAATGACCGCCCAGCTCGAAGAAATCGTCATCGATACCGACGGACTCGACCCCGAGCAGATCCCCGAAGAGATCCGCGAGGTGCTGCTCCTCCGGGTTCCGGGCGCGACGGCTCATCTTCGAAGTCGTCCACTCCGGCGCAGGCAGTGCCCGCCGGTCAATCTTCCCGTTAGGCGTCAGCGGAAGATGATCGAGCAGAACGAACGCCGCCGGAACCATGTACTCCGGTAGAAGCTCACGCACGTGATCCCGTGCAATGCGCGGAAGTTGCTCATCCGCACGCGCCCTTGTGGGCATATTCGCCCAGTTGGTCAAGGGAGTCCCGGGAACAGCGGTGGGGATATAGGCCTGCGGCGGGACAGGCGCGTCAGGCTGAGTGAGGACAAGGTCCACGGCCGTGGAATCGACGGACGACCAAGTGACGGCAGCCCGGTAGCCGTGCTCGTGCCCCAGCAGGTAGAGGGCTTCCGGATCAGCTCCGGCGTGGGTCGTTGGGGTTCGGGAGCCGGCTTGCCGCAGCGCGGCTGTCAGCGCTGTGTCGCGGCTGAGGCGCTGGTTGGGTATGCCCGTGATACGGAGCCGGCGGGGGGGTTCGGCCGCCAGGTGATGGGCAAGCGCGTCCAGGCTGCCGAACGTATGCTGCCAGTTCAGTGACGGAACAGTCTCGTCAGGGGCTTCGAGAGCATCCAGAACAGGGAGCTTTCGCAGAACGACGTCATAGCGGTAGCAGGTGAGCTCGTTGTGGTGTGCGCCCCGTTTGAGCTCGATGTCAACATGGGAAAGCTCTTTGATGTGTTCGCTCAGAGCAGGGAAGAACTCCGGGTCGACAAGGAGCTCCTTCTCTGCGCGGAGTGCATTGTCGATTGCCCGGCTGAGGGCGGGCAAGTCGCCGGCCGGAGCTGCGCGGTGGGCCTGGACCGCGCTGGTGAAAGCGCTGTGCAGACGCGCGTTGCGTACGTCGCCGACGAAAACAGTACCGCCGGGCGTCAACAGGCCCATGACGCGAGTCAGTACCTCGACCAGGTAGTCGACGCTCGGGAAATACTGAATGACCGAGTTGAGGATGACAGTGTCGAAGTATCCCTCAGGCAGGCCGTCGGTGTCATGCGCGGGCTGGGCACGCAGGACCACGCGTTCCGCCAGCGCCGGCTCCGCGGCAATCTGCCGACCCAGGCTGTCGATCACCGACGCGGAGAGATCCGTGGCCCAATAGGACTCGCAATCCGGGGCGAGCGGAGCGAGATAGAGTCCGGTGCCCGCGCCGATTTCCAGTACCCGTCGCGGCTTGAGCGACCTGATCCGCTCCACCGTCGTGTCGCGCCATTCCCGCATCTGCTCCTCAGGAATGGGAAGCCCGTCATAACTGCTGTTCCAGCCAGTGAAATCCTCACCCAGCACACGCCCCCGGCCGCCCCCCGACTCCGTATCCGTATCCGTTTCCGTCTGCGTGGTGGAGTAAATGGTGCCGTAGACCTGTCGCCATTCCTCGACCTGGTCGCCGTCGAGTTGGCTGCGGGTGGTGGGATCGTCGGCCTGGGTGGTGTTGGTGACGAGGTAGGCGATGAGCCGCTGGTACCCCGGGTGGTCTTCGCGGAGGGTGACCACGGCCTGGTCGATGTGCGGATGCTGGGTGAGGACGCCCTCGATCTCCCCCAGCTCGATACGGTATCCACGCAGCTTCACCTGGTCATCTGTGCGACCGACATACTCCAACGCACCATCGGCATTCCACCGCACCACATCACCGGTGCGGTACATCCGCTCCCCGGCAACACCGAACGGATCAGCCACGAACCGCTCAGCCGTCAACCCCGCACGCCCCAGGTAACCCCGCGCCAACTGCAC
>NZ_JBEYFS010000493.1:0-1994 GCF_040634475.1 Streptomyces sp. NPDC007095 | reverse complement strand
ACACTCACGGGGTCAGTCATAAGCAAGAGTCAGACCGCCTCAGCCGGGGCTACCCGATCCTTGCGGGATCCGGTGCGAAAAGACTGACAGTCGTAGGCATCACCGACCGAGCCGATCGACGCTGCGATGCCTGCCTGCTGAAGGTGTTCGGCCAGCGCGAACGATGTGTACTGCGACCCGGCATCCGAGTGATGTATCAACTCGCCTTGCTGGTGCGGGTGTTGATCCCGGTCGCGTTGCCACAGGGCCATGTCGAGAGCGTCCAGGACGAGCCGGGTCTCCTTGGTCGTGGCGGCGGACCAGCCGACGATGCGGCGCGAGAAGGTGTCCACCACGAACGTGACGTAGACGACTCCCGACCAGGTCTTCACGTGCGTGAAGTCGGCCACCCAGCAGCGGTTGGGGGCCGGGGCGACGAAGTCGCGGTCCACCAGGTCCGGGGCCCGCTCCGCGCCGGCCGCCGGGATCGTGGTGATCGCCCGTTTGCCGCGGACCGCGCCGGCGATCCCGAGCTCGCGCATCAGGCGCTCGACGGTGCACCGGGCCACCGGATGATGCTGCCGGTTCAGCTCGCGCCAGACCTTCCGGGCCCCGTAGACGCGGAAGTTGTCCTTGAAGACCTCGCGGATCAGCTCCTTGAGCTCGACGTCCCGAAGCGACCGCGCCGAGGGGGCCGTCTGCCGCTTCTTGAACGCGTAGTAGGTGGAGGGGGCGATCTTGCAGTCGTGCGCGGTGAGCACCCGGCAGATCGGCTCGACGCCGCCAAAGCGGTCCCGGTACTCGTCGATGAAGCTCACGAGCGTGTGTGTGGCCGGTCGAGCTCGGCCGCGAAGAAACTCGCCGCGGCCTTCAAGATCTCGTTGGCCCGCTTCAGTTCGGCGTTCTCCTTCTTCAGCCGCTTCAGCTCGGCGGACTCCTCCGTCGTGGTGCCCGCCCGGACGCCGGAGTCGATCTGGTCCTGCCGCACCCACTTGCGCAGCGTCTCGGTCGTGCCGATGCCGAGCTTCGACGCGACGGCCTTCATCGCCGCCCACTCGGTGTCGTAATCCGGACGGACCTCGGTGAACATGCGGACTGCTCTTTTGCGCAGCTCAAGCGGGTAAGGGGAAGGACGTGCCATAACTCGATCCTCTCAAACGATCGAGTCCCTACCGAACCCGGAACGGTTCAGTCGCAGGTCAAAGGGCTGACGTGACCGGATCTAGGGGTGTGGGCGGTCGGTTGCCTCCTCACTGCCATCCGCAGTCGCCTGATGGGCGGTCAACTGAATACCGGAACGTGACTGTCAATGACTGGGTTCGTTCGCATCACTCATCTTGTTCGGCCGTTCCCTCGGCGGTCTGGCCGAGGCCGGCGGGGAGGTGGGACACAGCCAAGGCGACGGCCTCCTCGGCTGTGGCGGTCTCACCGATGGCTCCAGCGTGGGGATGCTTCATCACGCGGAACAGGCTGCCGTTGTGTGACGGGGCAATGGCCACTTCAACACGGAACGGGAATCCGGTGCAGGAGCTGAAGCCGAGCGTCCAGTGGCTGGAAAACACGTAGAGCTGCCGCAGCCGCGGCTCGGCATGCGCCGCTTCCACGAGTTCGGCGAACTCATGGAAAGTCGGAGCCTCGGCCGCCTGCTCCCGCATCGCCCGCCATTGCAGCTCCACCACCGCGGCCGGCCCACGCTCATGGGCCTCGGCACGCTCACTGGAGTGCAGAAACGGCAGGCCCGCCCGCCCTGGCTGCCGACCCGCTGCGGCGCCCGGCCTGGCAGGCGTGGGCGCGCGCGAACCCTCGGCGGTTCGGCGAGAACCTCACCGAACGGATCCCCGAGCAGGTCATGGGCCCTCTGCTCACGTGGGCACTGCGCTGGGTCGACGACTTCGCCGAGGACGTCCTCGCCGCCCGCGACTCATGCCCCAGCCCCAGCCCGGCCCCGATGTCCGCACCGCGGACGTCTACCTGCTCTTCGCACACGAGCCGTATCACCCCGGCCCCGGAGCCCA
>NZ_JBEYFS010000492.1:0-1998 GCF_040634475.1 Streptomyces sp. NPDC007095 | reverse complement strand
GCTCTTCCGCCTCGTGGCGCTGCACCCCGGCCCCGGCATCGCGGCGGACACCGCCGCCCACCTCGCCGGTCTGTCGCCCCGTGCGGCCCGGCCGATCCTCGGCCGTCTCGCCGACGCCCATCTCGTGTGCGAAGTCGCTCCGGGCCGCTACACCGTGCACACCTTGCTGCGCGCGTTCGCCGCCGAGCTCGCGGAAGCCGCCGAGGCCGCCGCGGCGGAGTCCCTGTCACTTCCGCGTCACTCTTTTTGAACTCCGTCCCACCTACTCTCCGAGCGGAGTGGACGACCGTCCCACGAGGCGTCGTCGCTCCTCTCGACAGTTCGGCAGGGCTCGGAGGCAACGGCGGATGACGTCCAGTTTCAGCACCATGGAGACCGACCGCGGTGAGACGGGTGAGACCGGCAGGTGCCGCATGCCCATGGGCCTCGACATCGTCGTCTCGGGCGCGGCGCCCGCGGAGCTGCCCGGGGCGGACCGGACCTACCCGGCCCGGCGGGCACACCGGCTGGTCGCCCGGGACAGCGGCGAGTACCTCTTCGTAGGCGTACGGGGTGCGGCAGGCGTACGAGGCGCGGCAGCCGTACGAGGCGCGGCAGGCGTACGAGGCGCGGCAGGCGTACGAGGGGCGGCAGGCGTACGAGGCGGGAGCGGCGCTCACAGTCCGCGGCGGCCCGAGGACGTCTTCCTCGGGCCGGGAGACATCTGCTTCTACGACGCGCACGATCCTGCCACACTCGACTTCCCCGAGCGTTTCCGCATGAAGGTGTTCCTCGTGCCGTACGAGTCGCTCGGGCTCGACGCGGCCGATGTGCCCCGGCTCGCGGGGGCGCCGGTTGCCCGTGCGTCCCGGCTGGGCAGCCTGCTGTCACCGTTCCTGTCCGAACTCGCCGACACGGCCTCCTCGTCCCGGCCGCCGGTCGGCGAGCTGCTCGCCTGGAACGCCGTGAACGTGCTGGCCACCCTCGCCACCGAGAGGCTGGGCCGGGACGCCACCGGCACGCTCGACGCCCGGACGCCGCTGATGGCCCGGATCCTGGAGTTCATCGACCTGCACCTGACGGACGAGGACCTCTCCCCCGAGACGATCGCCGGGGCCCATCACATCTCCACGCGCTATCTGCACCGGCTCTTCCAGGACGAGGGCACCACGGTCGGCCGGTGGATCCAGCGGCGCCGGCTCGAGGAGTGCCGCCGGGACCTGATGATCCGGGCCCGGGGCAGCCGGACCATAGCGGCGGTGGCCAACCGCTGGGGGTTCATGAGCGCCACCCACTTCAGCCGGGTCTTCCGGGCCGCGTACGGCATGTCGCCCAGCGAATGGCGGGACAGCGTCGGCCGCGGCGCGCCCGCCGGCCGCCGCTGAGGCGGTCGCCGGTGTGCGGTGTTTCGACATGTTGAGCGCTGTGGGTTCAACGGCGGTGCGCTGACGGACCATCCACGCCCGCACCGCGCCTATAGCGTGGCTGCGAGGCCGGAGCATTGCCCGGCGTGCCCAGGAACAACGCTTCAGGAGATTCCCATGTCCGACGCCGTAGAGCCGGTCAAGCCTGTACTGGAGCCGGCGGCCGCCGTCTTCGCGGAAGCCACCGCCAATCCGCCGTACCTGTTCGACCTCGCCCCGGCGGAGGGTCGCAAGGCCGTCGACGAGGTGCAGTCCGGCGAGATCGAGATGCCGGACATCGACGAGGAGTGGATCACCGTCTCGGGCGGTCCGACGGGCAGCGTCCGTGCCCGGATCGTCAAGCCCGCCGGCGTCACCGGCACCCTGCCGGTGATCCTCTACATCCACGGCGCCGGCTGGGTGTTCGGCAACGCCCACACCCACGACCGCCTGGTCCGCGAACTGGCTGTCGGCGCCGAGGCCGCGGTCGTCTTTCCCGAGTACGACCTCTCGCCCGAGGCCCGCTACCCGGTCGCCATCGAGCAGAACTGGGCCGTCGCCCAGTGGGTCGTGGAGCAGGGCGCGTCCAAGGGCCTGGACGGCAGCCGCCTCGCGG
>NZ_JBEYFS010000491.1:0-2015 GCF_040634475.1 Streptomyces sp. NPDC007095 | reverse complement strand
GACGACAGTCCTGTCTGGCAAAAGGGAAAGAGAAACCCACCAGACACCAGCCTCCCAACCAGACATGCCACAACTAAGCAGCGACACGCTACTAGACACAGCCGCGCGATCTCTTCGGGGGTATGGGGGCGGAGCCCCCATCTACCGCCGACGGCCTCAGACCGCCGGGACGCAGCGGCCGTCCTCCGTGCGGTAGTTCCACTTCGCACCGTCCCGCACCAGTTCCTTCACCGCACGCACGAAGCGCTCCACATGCTCGTCGGGCGTACCGGCCCCGAAGCTGACGCGGATCGCGTTGAGGGACTTCTCCCCGGGCGCCGCCTCGGGCGCCCCGCACTCCCCCTGCGTCTGCGGATCGCTGCCGAGCAGCGTGCGCACCAGCGGGTGGGCGCAGAAGAGACCGTCCCGCACCCCGATCCCGTACTCGGCGGACAGCGCGGCCGCGAAGTGCGAGCTGTTCCAGCCCTCGACGACGAACGAGATGACGCCGACGCGCGGGGCGTCGTCGCCGAAGAGCGACAGGACGCGGACCTCGGGCACCTCGGACAGACCGGCCCGGACGGCCCCGATCAGCTGCTCCTCGCGGGCAACGAGCGTGTCGAAACCGGCCTCGGTCAGCGCCTTGCAGGCGGCGGCGATGGAGTAGGCGCCGATCACGTTCGGGGAACCGGCCTCGTGCCGGGCCGCGCTCTCGTGCCACTCCACGTCCACGCCGCCGTCCACCCGCCGCGTGACCTTGCGGCTGGCGCCGCCGCCCGCGAGGTACGGCTCGGCCTCGCGCAGCCAGTCGGCGCGGCCGGCGAGTACGCCCGAGCCGAACGGCGCGTACAGCTTGTGCCCGGAGAAGGCGACCCAGTCGACGTCGAGGTCCCGCACCGACACCGGGTGGTGCGGAGCGAGCTGGGCGGCGTCCAGGACGATCCGGGCACCGTGCGCGTGCGCTGCGGCGGCGAGCTCGCGCACCGGCCACAGCTCGCCGGTGACGTTCGATGCGCCGGTGACGCAGACCAGGGCCGGGCCGTGGGGGTCACGGGCGGCGAGGGCCCGCTCCAGGGCCGTGACAGCCTCCTGCGGGGTGCGGGGCGCGTTGAGGTAGGTGACCCGGGCGTCCTTCCACGGCAGCAGCGAGGCGTGGTGTTCCGTCTCGAAGACGAACACCTGGCAGTCGGCCGGAAGGGTGGCGGCGAGCAGGTTGAGGGAGTCGGTGGTGGAGCGGGTGAAGACGACCTGGTCGTCGCCCCGGCAGTCGAGGAACTCCGCGACGGTCCTGCGGGCGTTCTCGAAGAGGTCGGTGGACAGCTGGGAGAGGTACCCGGCGCCGCGGTGCACGCTGCCGTAGTACGGGGCGTACGCGGCGACGTCGTCCCACACCCGCTGGAGGGCGGGGGCGCTGGCGGCGTAGTCGAGCGCGGCGTAGGTGACCTCGCCGCCGGTCACGAGCGGGACGGTGACGTCTCGTCCCAGAACGGGCAGGGGGGCACAAACTGCCTGGTCGGCGGCAGCGGTGGAGACAGACATGGCGAGCTCCTGTGAGAGGCAGGCGGAATCGCTGCGCGGGCCGGGTGCACGGGGGTACGGGTGTGCGGCTGCACGGCTCGGCGCAGTGGGGAAAGGCAAAAGGGGTGTGCGGAGGCGGGGCTCTACGCCCTATCGCATTCGCTTGCTCACAGAAGGCTCCCTCGAACGACCAGGACCCCTGGGATTCTCGAGGGGTCCGCGCTTGCCGTAGACCTCGCTGCCTACGGCCTGGTCTTCACCCGGGGCACCCCGCCACGGACGGAGGGTTGCCGGACAGCCGGCCGGGGCCTGATGGCTGTCGCTCATGACCTGATACGGCATCCTGCCACAAGATCTTCCGCCCGCAACCCGGCGTCCGTATACCGGGATGCCGAGTGGGGGGGCGGCCCCACGTTCCTCGCCCCCGCCGCCCCTACCCGTCCCATCCCCACCCGGGGGCTCCGCCCCCAGACCCCCAAAAGACCGCGCAGTTCCCCGCGCCCCTTTTAGGGGCGCGG
>NZ_JBEYFS010000490.1:0-2049 GCF_040634475.1 Streptomyces sp. NPDC007095 | reverse complement strand
CCCCGGCGAGTTGACCAGTGCCGAGCGCGAGGAGCTCAAGCGGCTGCGCAAGGAGAACCGCGAACAGCAGCAGACGATCGAGATCCTGAAAAAAGGTGTGCCACGAACGCGGGAGGCTGCTTGAGGTAGTTGAGTAGCTGAGCGCGGTGCTGCACGAGAGATGAAGGATTTTCGGCCCTTCGGAGTCGCCCTGCGGGGGGAGGCTTCAAACCGCCACATGCTGCGGAAGCGGTGACGCGACCGTGGTGAGCGACTGTGGAAAAGGCGTCCGTGAGGCGTCAGGTGGGGATCAGGGAGACGGAGCGCAGTCCCCTTGCAGGGGATCGCTGTTGACGCGTCGTTATTGATGAGATGGCATCAGAACCGGGTGTTACTTTTTGGCCCGGGATGAGTCTGGCGGAAACCCGTTTACTGGCCAGATGGTGCCCGGCGTGGAGGCGACGTGAATCTGGTCTGCTGCTTTCGTGCGGAACGTGGGAAGACACGCTTCGATGCCTCAACTCTGCGTTCTTCAAGCAGTGTTGTGAAAGGGAGCCTTCCAAGCGGACAACCCGTGAGGAACTGAGTACCGACGCGAAGTGTGTTGGCGGACCGGCTCGTAGTAGCGGTGAACATCCTGCTGGGCGCGGTGGGAGCGGAGCGAAGGGGCCGGATTGTCCGTGGTTCGTTTGTTCGGTCAACCAGGAGTTCCCTGGGAGGAGCTGCGTGGGCGAGCTGAAGTCACAGATCAAGTCGTTCGAGATCTCAAAGACGGAGGTCTGGGAGGCGTACCTGAAGGTCAAGGCCAATCAGGGTGCTCCGGGGGTAGATGGCTGCACGATCGAGGAGTTCGAGAAGGATCTGAAGAGGAACCTCTATAAGATCTGGAACCGAATGTCTTCGGGAAGCTACTTTCCCCCTCCGGTGAAAGGCGTGGAAATCCCGAAGTCACATGGCGGCGGGGTTCGTTTGCTCGGTGTGCCCACGGTCGCGGACAGAATTGCCCAGACGGTGGTGGCCGCTCATCTGGAGAAGCGTGTGGAACCGGTGTTCCACCCGGACTCCTACAGCTACCGGCCGGGCAGGTCGGCTCTGAACGCGGTCGAAGCTTGCCGACGGCGGTGCTGGAAGAAGAAGTGGGCCGTCGATCTCGATGTCTCCAAATTCTTCGACAGTGTCCGCTGGGACCTCGTCATCAAGGCGGTGGAAACCCATGCCGATGCCGCGTGGGTCGTGCTGTATGTGAAGCGGTGGCTTGCCGCTCCACTACAACTTCCCGACGGCACCTTGCGGCAGAGAGACCGCGGAACCCCACAAGGCTCAGCGGTTTCTCCCGTGCTGGCGAACCTGTTTCTGCACTATGCATTCGATCTGTGGCTCTCCCGGAACTTTTCGGATGTCCAGTTCGAACGTTACGCAGATGACGCAGTCGTGCACTGCAATTCCGAACGCCGGGCCCGTGCGGTCCTGACGGCGATCGGGGACAGGATGGAAGAGGTCGGCCTGCAACTGCACCCGGCAAAGACCCGGATCGTGTACTGCGGAAGAGACGGGCGCCACGACGGTGTCGTGGCCACGTCGTTCACCTTCCTCGGTTTCACGTTCCAGCGTCGTCCAGCGCGAGACCGGAACGGAAAGATCTTCACCTCATTCCTTCCGGCGCCCAGCAAGGATGCCCTCAAGAAGATGAGCATGGAGGTCCGCTCCTGGCGGCTCCACATGCACATCGGCTACACCCTCGGCGAGTTCGCGCGATGGCTCAACCCCATCATCCGCGGCTGGATGCAGTACTACGGTGCGTTCTATCGCACCGAGTTGTACCCCCTCCTCAAGCGCATCAACTACTACCTGATGCGCTGGGTCCGCAAGAAATACCGACGGCTGAAGACCTTCAAAAAGTTCCACCGGCGATGGAAGCAGGTCACCACCGCGTACCCGCTCTTCTTCGCCCACTGGAAATGGGTCCACTCGATCTGGTGACCAGGATAATAGGAGCCCGGTGACGGGAGACTGTCACGCCGGGATCTGTGGGAGCCCGGGGGCGAAATTCCCCCGGGCCACCCGACCGAC
>NZ_JBEYFS010000489.1:0-2071 GCF_040634475.1 Streptomyces sp. NPDC007095 | reverse complement strand
GACCAACGTCAGGTGGACTGGCAGTTCACCACCCACGACGCACGCATCAAACTGCGCCACCTCTATCCCAGGAATTAGCTGCGACAGTCTACTAGGGCCTGTCCGGCGGATCAAGTCGCAGGAATCGGGCGGTCCCTCATGAACGCCGCAGAGGTGCGTGCCAGGCCCCGCGTCTGCGGCATGATCCGCCGGACAGGCCCTGGGACGTCCGGACACAAGGTCACCGGCGGACCGTACGGTGAGGCAGAATCGACATAGGTCGTTCATACGTTGCGGCCAAAAGATCACACTGTCCGTGACCGTCGAAGATCCTGTGAAGACCTGAAGGTCCCATGCGCCCCACGCTCGCCTCGATCGTCCACCACTCCGCGCTCAAACTGACCGTGCGGGCGGGCGAGGACCGTCTGGACGTCCCCGTCCGCTGGGCCCACGTCAGCGAGCTCGCCGACCCCGTGCCGTACATGGAGGGCGGGGAACTGCTGCTGATCACCGCGCTCCAGCTGGACGCGGAGGATCCGGACGTCATGCGGCGCTATGTGAAGCGGCTGGTGGGTGCCGGAGTCGTCGGGCTCGGCTTCGCCGTCGGGGTCAACTATGACGAGATCCCGAAGGCCCTGGTCGACGCGGCGGAGGAAGAGGGCCTGCCGCTCCTGGAAGTCCCCCGCCGCACCCCCTTCCTGGCCATCAGCAAGGCGGTGTCGGCCGCGATCGCCGCGGACCAGTACCGGGCGGTGACGGCGGGCTTCGCCGCGCAGCGCGAACTGACGAAGCAGGCCCTGAACGACGGCCCCGAGGGGCTGCTGTCGGCGCTCGCAGGACAGGTGGACGGCTGGGCGGCCCTGTACGACGCGTCCGGCGCCGTCGTCGCCACCGCGCCCGAGTGGGCCGGGCGGCGGGCCGCGCGGCTCACCCCCGACGTGGAACGGCTGCGGGAGCGCCCCGCGCCCGCCAGCTCCGTCGTCGGCGGCGAGGACCGCGTGGAACTCCACTCCCTCGGCACCGGCCGCCGCCCCCGCGCCGCGCTCGCCGTCGGAACGGCCGCCGCCCTCGGTACCGCCGAGCGCTACGCCGTGCACTCCGCGATCGCACTGCTGACCCTCACCACCGAACGCTCACGGTCGCTGCACGCCGCCGAACAGCGCATCGGGGCGGCGGTGCTGCGCATGCTGCTCGCCGGGCAGCCCGAGCACGCGCGGACCGTGGCCGGAGACCTCTACGGGGAGCTGCTCGACGCGCCCTTCCGGCTGATCCTCGCCGAGTCGGCGTCCGCTTCGGCGGCGCGGGCGCACGCGGACGGGCACGCGCGCGTGGCCGCCGCGAAACCGTCCAAGGCTCCCGTCGTGGTGCCGGACCCGACGAACGGCGACCCGCTGGGCGGGCTCGCCGAGATCGTCGAGTCGGCCGCCGCCCGCTCCGGTGAGTCCGTGCTCGTCGTGCCCGACGGGGAGCGGCTGGTCGTGCTCGCCGTGGACGGAGGCGCGGCGGTGACGGCGTGCGGGGAGTACGCGGCCGCGCTGGACGCCGCGCGGATCGCCACCCGGGAGCAGCCCGTGGGCGACGAGGACGAACTGGTCGTCGGGTTGTCGGCGCCCGCCGGGCCGATCGCCGCTGCCGCCGCCTACAAGCAGGCCGAGCAGGCGTTGTCCGTGGCCCGGCGGCGGGGGCGGTCGTTGGTCGAGCACGAGGAGCTGGCCGCGGGGTCCGTGCTGCCGTTGCTCGCCGATGACGCGGTGCGGGCGTTCGCGGACGGGTTGCTCCGCCCGCTGCACGAGCACGACGCCACCGGGCGGGGGGATCTGGTCGCCTCGCTGCGGGCGTGGCTGTCCCGGCACGGCCAGTGGGACGCCGCCGCCGCCGACCTGGGTGTGCACCGGCACACCCTGCGTTACCGGATGCGACGCGTCGAGGAGATCCTCGGCCGCTCCCTCGACGACCCCGACGTCCGCATGGAACTGTGGCTGGCGCTGAAGGCGACGGCGGCGGCGGGGGAGTAGGAACGCCGGGTGAGTTCTTCGTCCGCGGGCCGTAGGGGCTGCTCACGCAGTTCCCCGCGCCCCTGAAGGGGCGCGGG
>NZ_JBEYFS010000488.1:0-2075 GCF_040634475.1 Streptomyces sp. NPDC007095 | reverse complement strand
CATCCACAAGCTCGGCCCCGGCCTCTACGCCGCCACAGCATGGTCACCAACTCCCCTTGCGTGACCTGCGAAAACCCTAACTACCCGGCCTTGGGCCCTGACCCCGGAGTTTGGACACCGGAGAGACTTGGATCTTGATGGTCCAGGAGAACGGAGTCCCCGTGGGGATGAAGCACTACCCCGCCGAGTTCAAGGCGGACGCGGTCGCGCTGTACCGGCCGAGGCCGGGAGCGACGATCAAGTCGGTCGCCGCTGATCTCGGGGTGAACACCGAGACGCTGCGGAACTGGATACGGGCTGCCGACGGCCGCCGCGCGGGCTCTCATGTGACGCACCGGGCGGCGGGTCCGGCGGCGTCGACGTCGTTGGAGGCGGAGAATGCGGCACTGCGCAAGCAGAACGCAGAGCTGCGGCAGGAGCGGGAGATCCTGCGCAGGACCGCAAAGTATTTCGCGGGCGAGACCAACTGGTGAGCAGCCGCTTCCAGTTCGTCGCCGACCATCAGCGCCGTAACGGCGTGAAGCGGCTGTGCACCATCCTCGGCATCGCCCGGTCCAGCTTCTACTACTGGCGCCGCACCGCCCCCGAGCGGTCCGCCCGCCAGGCGGCGGACGCCCGGCTCGCAGCCCGGATACGCCACGTCCACCGGGACTCGGACGGGACTTACGGTGTCCCCAGGGTCACTGCCGAACTCCGCGACGGCGGCGGCCAGACCGTGAACCACAAGCGCGTCGCCCGCGTCATGCGGGCCATCGGGCTCGCCGGAGTGCGCCTGCGGCGTCGGCACCGCACCACCGTCGCGGACCCGGCCGCGGCGAAGGCCCCGGACCTGATCGGCCGCGATTTCACCGCGCCCGCGGTGAATGCGAAGTACGTCGGCGACATCACAGCGACTTGTTCGCACTTCCTAATCGGCGGCCGAGTCGTCGTGGGGAGCCGGGCGGCCAAGCATGTGGAGCCACAAGACGGCAGCGCACCGAGAGCCACACCCGGCTCCCCCGGGTGCCACAACCCTACGAATGGCTGGGCCTCCCAGGAAGAAAGGTAGAGCGCACCGAGCTCGTCATCGACGCACTCCAAGCCGCCGAACGAACCCACGGGAGCCTGGCCGGGGCGGTGATGCATACCGATCACGGGTCGCAACTTGGACTCAATCGGTCGTCGCAACACCAACTACCTGGAGAGATAGTAGGTGCTCGTTGAGGGCTTCGGCGGGGGTCTTCCATCCGAGGGTTTTGCGGGGTCTGTTGTTGATGGTGGCGGCGACGGCTTGGAGCTCGTCGGCGTCCCAGCGGGACAGGTCCGTGCCCTTGGGAAAGTACTGACGCAGCAGACCGTTCGTGTTCTCGTTGGTGCCGCGCTGCCAGGGGCTGTGGGGATCGGCGAAGTAGACCTGGAGACCGGCGTCGATGCGGAGTTGGGCGTGTCGGGCCAGTTCCGTGCCGCGGTCCCAGGTCAGTGGCCTGCGCAGTTGCTCGGGCAGCGTGGTGATGGTGGCGGTGATCGCGTCCTTGACGTCCTCGGCGCCGCGGCCGGCCATCGCGGGCCCGTTCTTGGTGCGTGGTTCGGTGCCGAAGCCGTCCATCCGGGGCAGGTGCAGCAGCATCGTGAACCGCGTGCTGCGCTCGACCAGCGTGCCGATCGCGGACCGGCCGGTTCCGATGATGAGGTCGCCTTCCCAGTGCCCCGGGACGGCGCGGTCTTCGGCTTCGGCTGGTCGTTCACTGATCAGCACGTCGGCAGTGACGTGGCCACGGACGCTCTGCCTGGTGCGCTCTCGCGGGACGCGCAGTGACCGTCCGGTGCGCAGGCAGGCGACCAGCTCGCGCTGGAGTGCCCCGCGTCCTTGCACGTAGAGGGCCTGGTAGATGGATTGCGGGGAGATGCGCATGGACTCATCTTCGGGGAAGTCCACCTTGAGCCGCTGCGATATCTGCTCCGGGCTCCACGCGGTCGCCCAGCGACGGTCCTGCCGACGGGGTGAAGCTTCCCCGTGATCTCGGACACGTAATGGCTATGCCGCGAGGGTGTGTTGATGCCGCTGCCTGGTCTCAGCCGGGGTGAGGTAGCCGAAG
>NZ_JBEYFS010000487.1:0-2091 GCF_040634475.1 Streptomyces sp. NPDC007095 | reverse complement strand
GACGACGAGGGCACGGCCGGCGAGGGCGTGGGCCCGCTGGTGGAGAGCGACGACGTGCGGCTCGCGCACGGCGGCGGCCGACGACGCGCGGACCGGCGCCGCTCCTTCCCGCAGCCGCGCCACCTGCTCGGCGAGCCGCTCGGCAGCCGCGTCCAGGTCGGCGGACGGCTCGATCGCGCGGATCTCGTCGGTCACCGCGAGGAGTGCCGCGAGGTGTCCGGCGAGCTGGATGTCCAGCTCCTCCTCGCGCGACCGGTGGGGAAAGTCGGAGGGGGTGCCGGCCGTCGTGTGGACCGACTTGGTGCGGATCGGTTCGTACATGGGGACGGCCTCCTGTGGTCTTTCAGGAAACCATCCTAGCTTGGATTTCGTCTAAAGTTGAGCCATGTCGCACATCTTGTCGTGTCGCGTACACAGCGTGAGTGTCACGGCTGGCTGTAGCCGTCCAGGAAGTTCCCGATCCGGGTCACCGCGTCGGTCAGATCGCCCACGCTCGGCAGGGTGACCACCCGGAAGTGGTCCGACTCGGGCCAGTTGAAGCCGGTCCCCTGGACGACCATGATCTTCTCTTGGCGGAGCAGGTCGAGGACCATCTGCCGGTCGTCCTTGATCTTGAAGACCTTCGGGTCGAGCCGCGGGAAGAGATACAGCGCGCCCTTGGGCTTCACGCAGCTCACGCCCGGGATCTGCGTCAGCAGCTCGTAGGCGACGTCCCGCTGCTCCTTCAGCCGGCCGCCGGGCAGCACCAGGTCGTTGATGGTCTGCCGCCCGCTGAGCGCGGCGACCACGCCGTGCTGGCCGGGCATGTTCGCGCACAGGCGCATGTTCGCGAGGATCGTCAGGCCCTCGATGTAGGAGTCGGCGTGCGCGCGGGGGCCGGAGATCGCCATCCAGCCGACCCGGTAGCCCGCCACCCGGTACGCCTTCGACATGCCGTTGAAGGTGAGGGTGAGCAGGTCGGGCGCGATCGAGGCGGTCGGGGTGTGCGTGGCGCCGTCGTAGAGGATCTTGTCGTAGATCTCGTCCGAGCAGACCAGGAGGTTGTGGCGGCGGGCGATGTCGGTGAGCCCGCGCAGCATCGCCTCGTCGTACACCGCGCCCGTCGGGTTGTTCGGGTTGATGATGACGATCGCCTTGGTGCGGTCGGTGACCTTGCGCTCCACGTCCGCGAGGTCGGGCATCCAGTCCGACTGCTCGTCGCAGTGGTAGTGCACGGCGGTGCCGCCGGACAGGGACACGGCGGCGGTCCACAGCGGGTAGTCCGGCGCCGGTACGAGGACCTCGTCGCCGTCGTCCAGCAGCCCCTGCATCGCCATCACGATCAGCTCGGACACGCCGTTGCCGACGAAGACGTGTTCGACGTCGGTCTCGATGCCGAGGGTCTGGTTGTGCATCACGACGGCGCGGCGGGCGGCGAGCAGGCCCTTCGCGTCGCCGTAGCCGTGCGCCGTCGACACGTTCCGGAGGATGTCCTCCAGGATCTCGGGCGGGCACTCGAACCCGAACGCGGCCGGGTTGCCGGTGTTCAGCTTGAGGATCCGATGACCCGCCGCTTCCAGCCGCATCGCCTCCTCGAGCACCGGGCCCCGGATCTCGTAACAGACGTTGGCGAGCTTGGTCGACTGGATCACCTGCATGACGGTGAGCTTACGGCCGCGTAACGCTCGGCGGGGGGTGTTTTCCACCACGTGAGACGTGGCGTTTTGGCTCGCTTTCTTCCCATGTTGTGCCGCAAGCCCTTGCGGTCCTTAGAATCCGCGCTCATGTCCTGGCAGAACGGTGAGACCGAGGCCGAGCCGAGGGTGTACCTCCCGAGCGGCGACGGCGAGGCGCCTCCGGCGTACGAGGCGTACGCGGATCCGGCGGCGGCGCACGGCTGGCAGGACGCGTATGACGGGGCGGGTGCGTACGGCGAGTCGGGTGCGTACGACGGGGCGGCGGGTGCGTACGACGGGCCGGGTGCGTACGACGGGGCGGGTTCGCGGGCGGCCGATGGCGACGGGCCGGGTGCGGCACAACCACAAGACAGGACAGCCAGTCATGCGATCCCTGATCGCCTACGACCACTGATGCGCCTGAGCGTTTCAGTTG
>NZ_JBEYFS010000486.1:0-2095 GCF_040634475.1 Streptomyces sp. NPDC007095 | reverse complement strand
ACCGCCCGGCAGCCGAAGAACGCCGGGCGGGCGGGGAATGCGGGGCGAAGCCCCGTCTTGGGGGCGCGGGGAACTGCGCGGTCAGCCCACCGCTCACCCGCGGCCGAAGAGCCCCGCGGCCCGGAGACCGTTCGGCGAGGGCCGAACGGTCGAGGACGGATGATGGGTGGCATGACGAGGTCGACGGATCCGGTCGCACCGGGACTCGCCGCGCTGGCCGCAATGTTCGCGGACGAGACCCGCGCCACCTTCCTGCTCACCCTGCTCGACGGCCGCGCCTGGACCGCGGGGGAACTGGCCAGGCACGCCCACGTCGCCCCCTCGACGGCCAGCGAACACCTGGGCAAGCTCGTCGCCGGCGGCCTGCTCGCCGAGGAACGACAGGGCCGACACCGCTACGTACGGCTCGCGGACCCCCACGTCGCCCAACTCGTCGAGGACCTCGCCGCCCAGGTCGCACCCGACGCCACCCGACGCCCCCGCACCCTGCGGGAAGCCGGCACGGGCTCCGCGACGGCCCGCGCCCGCACGTGTTACGACCACCTCGCGGGCCGCCTCGGCATCACCCTCACCGACGCCCTCACCCACCGCGGCCTGCTCCGCCAGGACACCGGGTTCGCGCTCACGGACGCGGGCCTGCGATGGTTCGACGAGACAGGCATCGACCTGAACCGCACCGGCCGCCGCCCCCTCACCCGCGCCTGCCTCGACTGGACCGAACGCCGCCCCCACCTCGCGGGTACCGCCGGCGCGGCCCTGTGCCGGCACGTCCTGGACGCCCACTGGTGCGTACGTATCGGCTCGGAGCGCGCGGTCAAGGTCACGCCGGACGGCGAGCGGGCCTTCGCGGAACTCCTGGGCATCGAAGCAACGGCACTCCGCTGAGCGATCACACCCCACCGCGGCGTCCGAAAACCGCGAGCCCTCTCCCCCGTACCCCACCTAGCCTCGGGACCATGATGAACGCCACTTCCCCCGCGCCCGCCCGTCGCGCGGAGCTGCTCGCCGCGGGCGCCGCGACCGTCACGGTCGTGCTGTGGGCCTCCGCCTTCGTGTCGATCCGCAGCGCGGGCGCTGCGTACTCGCCGGGCGCGCTGGCACTCGGGCGGCTGCTGGCAGGCTCGGTCGCGCTGGGCGCCCTCTGTCTCGTACGCAGGGAGGGGTGGCCGCCGCGCGCGGCCTGGCGCGGGATCGCGATATCCGGCCTGCTCTGGTTCGGCTTCTACATGGTGGTGCTCAACTGGGGTGAGCAGCAGGTGGACGCCGGCACGGCGGCTCTGGTCGTGAACATCGGCCCGATCCTCATCGCGCTGCTCGGCTCCCGGCTGCTCGGCGACGCGATGCCGCCGCGGCTGCTCGCGGGCATGGCGGTGTCGTTCGCGGGGGCGGTCGCGGTGGGGCTGTCGATGTCCGGCGAGGGCGGTTCCTCGGTGCTCGGGGTGGTCCTGTGTCTGCTCGCCGCCGTCGGCTACGCGGCGGGGGTCGTCGCGCAGAAGCCGGCGCTCGGGCGGGCGAGTGCTCTCCAGGTGACCACGTTCGGCTGTCTGGTCGGGGCCGTGGTGTGCCTGCCGTTCGCGGGACAGCTGGTCCACGACGTGGCGCACGCGCCCGCCTCCGCCACTGTCAACGTGCTCTACCTGGGGGTCTTCCCGACCGCGCTGGCGTTCACGACCTGGGCGTACGCGCTGGCCCGGACCACCGCGAGCCGCATGGGCGCGACCACCTACGCGGTGCCCGCGCTCGTCGTCGCGATGTCCTGGCTGTTCCTCGACGAGGTACCGGCGCTGCTCACCCTGGCGGGCGGCGCACTGTGCCTGACCGGGGTCGCGGTGTCCCGCTCCCGCCCCCGGTCCAAGGCTGTCAGGGACGCGGGAATCCGCACGACCAGTCCCCACTCACCCGCGGACGACCACGCCACCCGGGGCTAGGTGTATTGACCCGCAGGGTTGTTGACGCGGGTGATCGGTGGGTGGCCGTCGGGGGCCTGTCCGGCGGATCGGCCCTAGGCCCTGTCGTCAAATTCCCGTCTGCCCTGCGACGCCATGCACGCACTCTCACCGCACCAGGCACAGATCCAAGTACGTCCAGTACGAGG
>NZ_JBEYFS010000485.1:0-2139 GCF_040634475.1 Streptomyces sp. NPDC007095 | reverse complement strand
GCTCGCCGCCCGCTGGCGGCGGCATCCGCGGCCGACTGGAATGCGGCCGGATCGATGGGCTTCAGCGCCGTCCGCTCGGAAGCGGAACCGGCTGCGTTCGTGGTGCCGGGCGACGCGTCCGAGAGCGCTGTGGTGGCTGCCGGGCCTGAAGCGACCGAGCGGCTCGTGATCAAGAGGGCACAGCAAGGCGCGAGCCACCGAGGCGGGTGCGGCGTGCCATTCGGGAAAGACTCATCGCCGGCATCACAGCCTTCGCGCCCGGAAAACGAGACCACGCCGACAAGCGGTGCACGGCCCCGTTCGGGACCTTTGAATTTACCATTTCATGGTATTCGTCCAGGTGTGCGCCGACGCCGACGCCGACGCCGAACGCTCCCGCGCCTGCGGTGGGCGGCAGGCGCGGGAGTGTTCGGCCGGGCACTCAGCGCGAGGTGAGTTTCCACAGATGGTCGGCGGTGCCGTTGTCGTCCCACTGGAGGACTTGGGCGCCGGACGAGGTGCTCATGCTGGTGACGCCGAGCAGGAGGCCGCTGTTGTAGTTGGCGATCTTGTAGTAGCCGTTGTCGGCGGGGATCAGCTGCCAGAGGTGGTCGCTGGTGCCGTTGTCGCCCCAGACCAGGGCCGTACCTCCGGCAGCCGTGCTCATGCCGTTGATCCCGAGCAGCAGACCACTGGCCTGGTTCACGATCTTGTAGAGGCCCGAACCCGCCGACACCAGCGTCCAGTTCTGGTCGGTGCCGGTGGTCGACGCGGCCTGGACGACGGCGGTGCCCTGTGCGGTGCCCGCGCTCTGTGTGTCCAGCGCGAGCCCGCTGTTCTTGTTGGTGATCTGATAGCGCCCGGCGAGCGAGGCGGACGTACCGCTGGGCGTGACGACCAGGTGGTAACCGTCGGACGCGTTCATCGCGACGGGGACGGTGATAGAGCCGTTGCTGACCGGATAGTCGCTCTCGGAGATGGTGTACGGGGCGGAGACGGCCGTGGTGCGGCCCTTGGACGGGGTGTACTCCAGCTTCACGTGCACCGTGCCGCCGAAGGCGGACAGGGAGCCGAGTCCGTTCACGGTGACGGCCGTCGAGCCGGTGCCTCCGCCGAAGATCACGCTGATCTGCCGGCCGTCACCGGTGAGCGAGGCGGCGCCGTCGATGCCGGTCTGCGCCGGGGGAGTGGTGGTGAGCATGTTCCCGGACATGTCGCCGTACCACTTGTAGAGCCAGTAGGAGCCGTTGGGCGATCCGCCGGTGTCGGTGAGGGTGTCGCCAAGTGTTCCGTAGTGGTTCCAGAAGGCGAGTTCCGCGTCGTGGACGCCCGCGCGCTCGAACTTGGCGGCGTAGCCGACGAGGGCGCCGGGTATCCCCATCTCGCTCGGTGTCGCGTACTCCTCGATGGAGATCGGCCGCGGGCTGATGCCGAGGCTGCTCTCAAGGGAGCGGTACGCGGAGACGTGCGCGGCGATGTCCTTGCTGCCCTGGAGCTCGTGCCAGGCGATGACATCCGGGACGGTGCCACTGGCCTTGGCGTCGGTGAGGAACTGGCTCATCCAGCTCTGGTTCCACGCCGAGTGGCTGGGGCCCTGGATGGGAGTGGCGGTGTCCTTGGCGCGTACCTCTTTGTACGTGCGTGCCCAACCCGCGTCGAAGGCACCGGCGTTGGTGGTGTCCCAGGTCCAGTCGGGCTCGTTCCACAGCTCGTACGCGCTGATGTTGCCGGCGCCGGCGGACTTGACCGAGGCGACCTGGGTGTCGACGGCGGACAGCCAGTCGCTCCAGCTCACCCACTTGTAGGGGAAGTCGGGGTACCAGTCGGGCATCCGGACGACGACCTTCGCACCGGCCCTGGCGGCCTTGGGGGCGACGACCAGGGAGTCGCCGGCGGGGCTGGGCTCACCATTGGGCAACTGGTGGCCGCCGGGTGCCATCTGGACGAAGGTGTTCGGCTTCAGCGGCTGGACGAGGCTGTCGGCCGGGGTGCTGGCGTCGGCGAGACCGTAGAGGCTGCCCGTGGCGACATGGGTGACGGACCGCAGGGTCTGGGCGGCGTTCACGACCAGGGTCGTGGCTGCAATGACACGACTTCGGCGGTACGCTTGAGCCCCGCTACATTGTCGGCGCGGAATCACTAGACCAGTGAGCTATTACG
>NZ_JBEYFS010000484.1:0-2227 GCF_040634475.1 Streptomyces sp. NPDC007095 | reverse complement strand
GGGCTCCTCGACGGGTTGCGGCTCGGAGAATCGTCCCGTTCGGGACTGGGTGGAGAGTTGGGCCTGAGCGAACGCCAGGGCCCGCTCGGGCCCTCGCCGCGGGCGGCTTCGCGGTGGGCACCGCAGGCTCCCGGCGCGAGCGGTCCGCGGAGTTCGCCGTGCTCCGGGCCCTGGGCGCGGGCCGCCGGGAACTCGCCCGGCTGGTCGCCGTGGAGCAGGGCCTGCTCATCGGGGCCGGTCTGCTCGCCGGCCTCGGCCTCGGCACCGTGCTGACCCGGGCCGTCGTGCCCCTGATCGTGCTGACCCCGGAGGCCGCGCGGCCGGTCCCCCGCGTCCTCGTCGAACTCCCGGTGTCCCAGGTGGCGCTGCTCCTCGTGGGCATCGCGGCCCTGCCCCTGCTGATCAGCGCCGCGACGGCGGTGCGCCGCGCCGACCCGGCGGTCGCGCTCCGCCACCAGGGGGACAGCTGAGATGGCCTGGTGGAGGCAGCGCACGGAGCGCGGTGTGGCGCCCTGGGTGCGTACGCGGCTGCGGACCGCCCCCGGGGCGGCCGTCGCGTTCGGAGTGCTCGTGCTGGTCACGGCGTTCCTCGCGGCGGTGCTGCCGCGGGCCCTTGACGCGTATGAGACGAAAGGGCTGCGGCAGGAGATCGCGAGCGCGCCCCCGGCCGCCACCTCGGTGGAACTGAGCGCGCCGCAGCCGGGGCTGGAGATCGCGCAGTCCAGCCGGGAGAAGGCGGTGCGGCCCCCGGCGCTCTCGGCCGTCCGACGCGCGGCGCTGGCCGGGCTGCCCGCGCCGCTGCGGGCGGACACCACGGAGTCGGCCTACGGGGTGCGGACCTCCAAGAGCCTCGTCGGACTGAATCACTGGCTGCCGGTGATCAACGCGCCGCCCCGTTTCACACTGGTCGCGCAGTCGGGACTCGCCGACCACGCCACCGTACGCAGCGGACGGCTCCCCACCGCCGCCGGGGAGGTGACGGCGGACACCAGGAAGGTCGAGGCCGCCGTGACCGAGGCGACCGCCCGGACGCTGCGGCTGCGCGTCGGTTCCGTCATCGACGTGGACGGCTTCGGGGGCGCACCGCTGGCCGTGCGGATCACCGGGATCGTGGAGCCCCGGCATCCGCAGGGCGGTTACTGGTCCGCGAAGCCGGTCCTGCGCACCCCGGGCGTGACCGCGGACGCCCCCGTCCCGCCGCAGTTCTACTGGGACGCGGGCCTGCTGCTGGCGCCCGGCGCCGCCCCGGTACTGCTCGGCAGCCAGGGGCAGCCGGAGCTGTACTGGCGCTTCGCCCCCGCCACCGGACGGCTCACCGCACAGGACGTCCCGGCGCTCGTCTCCCGGATCGCCTCCCTGGAAGGCGGGCCAGAGCTGCTGCGGATGCGCGAGATCGCCGGGAGCACCGCGGCCGTCAGCACCGACCTGGAGACGGTCGTCGGCTCCTACACGACGACCCGTGCGGCGATCACACCCGTCGTGGCGGTCGGCACGTTCGGGATCGGCGCGGTCGCCGCCGTCGTCCTGGTCATGGCCGGCGGACTGGTCGCCGTCCGCCGGGCCACCGAACTCGCCCTGCTGCGCGCGCGGGGCGGCTCGCTGCGCGGGATCGCCGGACGGCTCCTCGCCGAGACCGCGGTCGTGGCGGTGCCAGCGGCCGCCGCCGGTCTGCTGCTCGCCGTACTCACCGTCGACGAGGCCCGGCTCCTGCCCGCCGTGCTCGGGGCGTCCGCCGTCGCGCTCCTCGCCTGTGCCGTACTGCCGGTGCGGGCGGTCGTGGCGCACCGCAGGCCGCGGGCGCACGCGGAGCGCGACGATCTCGCCCAGGCCAGGCCCGGCAGGCGCCGCACGGTCGCCGAACTCACCGTGCTGGTGCTGGCCGTCGGCTCGGTCGTGGCGCTGCGGCGGCGCGGCGCGTCCAGCACGGGCGACTTCCTGGTGAGCGCGGCTCCGGTCCTGGTCGGGCTGATCGCGGCGCTGGTGCTCGTACGGCTGTATCCGCTGCCCCTGCGGTGGGCCGCCCGCCCGGCCGCGCGAGGGCGCGGGGTGGTCGGTTTCCTGTCGCTGGCCCGCGCGGGCCGCTCCTCGACGGTGGGCGTCGCGTTGCCGCTGCTGGCACTGCTGCTGGCCCTGACGACGGCGGCGTTCGGGGGTCCCGTCAGCGGCCCGGGGCAGCAGCCCCTGCTGCTCCGGCCGGACAACCACGCCGAAGGACTGACCGTACTGC
>NZ_JBEYFS010000483.1:0-2249 GCF_040634475.1 Streptomyces sp. NPDC007095 | reverse complement strand
CGCCTCGACGTGCGAGAGCGACGCCGGCTTGCGTGCCAGGTGCAACGCCGGCGCCGACACGACCTCGGCGTACGCGCTCGCCGCCCGCGGGAACAGCGACATCCCGAACACCTCGTCACCGGGCCTGAACCGCCACGTCCCCGGCGCCTGTTCGACCACGCCGCTGATGTCCCAGCCGAGGATGAACGGCGGCCGGCCGATCAGCGGGAACTCGCCGGCGCGCAGGCGCGCCTCCAGCGGGTTCAGCCCGATCGCCTTGACGCGGACGAGAACCTCCGTCGGAAGGGGCCGGGGCTCGGGCGCGTCCACGATGGTGAGCACCTCGGGACCGCCGAGCGTCTGCTGGGTGATGACTCGCATGACTCTCCTGGCTTTGAAAAGGGGGAGAGAACCCAGGCTAGGTTTCCGACAGGAACCACCAGGTACCTCTGGCGCAGGTACCTTTGGCGGCATGAGCGGTTTCGGTCCCGGTGATCCCTTTCTCGCCGACTGTCCGGCGCGTCTGGCGGTCGAGCTGATCGCCGACAAGTGGACGGCGGTCGTGCTCTACGGCCTCAGCAAGGGCCCGGTGCGCCATGGCGAGCTGATCGAGCTGATCGGCGGCATCTCCCGCAAGATGCTCACCCAGACGCTCCGACGGCTCCAGGCGCACGGACTCATCCGCCGCCACGCCTACGCCGAGGTACCGCCCCGCGTCGAGTACGAGCTCACCCCGCTCGGGGCGACGCTGATCGATCCGATCCACATGCTGACCGAGTGGGCGAGGGCGAACGGCGACGCAGTGCTCAATGCGTTCGACGCCGATCCCTAGCCGGTCGCTCCTAGCGACTGAGGCCCCCGCCAGGGCAGTGAGCACCTTCTCGGCCTCTACACGGTATCGGCCCGGCCGCGCCGGTCTGCGGGCTCTCGATGCGTTGGACGACCTGCCCCATCCAGGTGGTGGTCCTGGCCACGACCAGGAGCGTCTCACCAGTCTCACCTCAGGTGCAGTGCACGAGGTCAAGTGCGGGGTCCACGGCGGACGCGACATCTCTGTCGGCGGGGGCCGGTCGTGGGCGCAGCCGAACCCGGCATCCCGCCGGAGCCGGACCTGCCCGATGATCTACACCATGGTCATCGGCCTCCGACCGGCACGAGTACCCAACTCGCCATTCACGCCAGACCCGTGACCTGCGCCTTCACGATGCACGCCGCTCAATGGTCGTAGCAGCCGGTCGGCAACATCCGGGCGGGCGGCGGCGGGGCGGGGTGGAAGGCAGGCCGAGCGTCATCGTCACGCAGGGCACGGCCGACTTCGTAGGGCAGCTCCGCCAGATCGGTGCCGACCGGCACCACCAGGCCCCGCTCGGCCAGCCAGTCGGTGCCCGGGTCGCCGGATCCCCCGGTCCGGAAGAGGAACTTGGAGTGAGGGCCTGCGTAGCGGCCGTACTGGGTGGTGAAGCAGGGGGTGCGCAGCAGCGCGGGGCCTGCCACCAGCCTGTCCAGCAGATCACGTGCCTCGGCCGGGGCCGTCGCCGCCGGCTCCCGCACTCGCTGCGCGTCACCGAGCAGAGTGGTGATCTGCCGCTGCGCGGCGTCGCGGGTGCGGGCCTTGGGCGGAAGGGCAGAGTTGACAGATCATTTGGGCACTGATGCCGGTTTCTGCCGTAAGTCCGAGAGGCACCGGCAGCATCATCGATCCGGAGTTCAGCGCAGCGCCAGATAACACCTGAGCAACGAGGCACTGGTTGATTCGTCCAGGAGGACCTGTGATGCGAGGCCGTCTCAGCAGCACGGTCGGAGGTGGCGATGGTGAGCGCGTCGGTGCTGGGAGAGGTGGAGTGCCGGCGCTGCGGGACGGCACTTGCGGAGGGGGACGTCGGCAGACCGGCCCGGTACTGCTCGGCGGCGTACCGGCCAGCGCCCTTACCGACGCGGCGGGCGGCTGATCCGGCGGCGGGGCGGTAGACCGGCTCGTTGCGCCCGCGCCCGGCACACATATTCGCGACTGGAATCATCCGCGCATCATCGAACGCGCATCATTGAACGCATCGACTCCGAGGATACAAAATGCACGACACCGCATTCCCTCCGCCTGCTGGCCCCGACGACTCCGCAGGGGAGGCTCCGGAGCAGGGGATTTCAACAGCTTCCGAAGCCCAGGACGCACCAGCCCCGGTTGTGGTGCCGTTGTCGTTTGCTCAGCGTCGTTTGTGGTTTCTGTATCAGGTTGAGGGTCGGACGGGGACGTACAACATTCCGTTTGGTCT
>NZ_JBEYFS010000482.1:0-2294 GCF_040634475.1 Streptomyces sp. NPDC007095 | reverse complement strand
GGGGGGGGGGCGGGGGGGCGGGCGGCGCCGGCGCCCGCCCCCCCCCGCCGGGGGGCCGGCGCCCCGCCCCGGGGCGGGCGGGGCCCCCCCACCCCCCCGGGGGGCCCCCTCCTCTCGTTGTGCGACATCAGCCTCGTCCTGCGATGTCGTTCCTGGTCGTACGAGGTCAGCCTCGACGTCAAGTTCACGCCAAGGACGCGTCCGACCTGTGAGAGGAGTCTCCTGCCCGGCTCCGGCTTCTGCTTCAATGGGGGTATGGCCAGCTTCCAGAAGTACACCGCGACGGGTCGCCCCGACCTGGAGCCCTTCTGGCCTTCCCGTCAGCATCACGACTTCGACCGGGTGTGTTGCCGCGCGACGAACGCGCCGGCCCTCTAAAGCCGTACACCCCGGCCTTCGGCCAGCGCGCACGACGTACGTCCTCGACGGCCCCGACCACGAACTCGCGGTCGTCGACCTTCCCGACGAACTTCTCGCGCGAAAGAGCTGACCTCTCATGGCGACCACTCGTTCCTTCTCGTCCGTCGCGACCACCCCCGCACCGGCACCCGCCCCCGTCCCCGCGCGGCACCGGCTCCGTGCCGTCCACCGGGACGAGGTGGTCGACGTCGCGGACTTCCTGCCGCCGGGCGCCACCTGGCTGCCCGCTCCCCCGCACACCCTGCCCGTACTCCCCGGCCAGCCGCCGATGGTCGGCTACCTGGTCCTCGTACCGGCCGAGCAGCAGCCCCTGCTGCCGGTCGCCGTACCGGACTCCCCGGCCCCCGTCGACGCCGCCGTCGGGGACGACCCGCTCGTCCGCATCGACCCCGTGCAGCGCACCGCCGAGGTCGACGGGCGGCCGCTCGACCTCACCTACCTGGAGTTCGAGCTGCTCGCGCACCTCGTCGCGTACCCGCACCGGGTGCACACCCGCGACCAGCTGGTCACCACCGTGTGGGGCTACGGGCACGTGGGCGACGGGCGGACCGTCGACGTCCACGTCGCGCGGTTGCGGCGCAAGCTGGGGGCGCAGCACCGGCAGGCGATCCAGACGGTACGGCGGGTGGGATACAAGTACGCGCCTCCGACGGGGCGTTGACCCACTCCGCCGCTCAGGAACTCTTCTGTCAGCAGATTCCCGTTCCGTCCGGCGGGCCGTGCGGGCAGAGTCGTCCGTATGAAACCCAAGAAACTGCTGGTGCTGGGCGGTACGGACTTCGCGGGGCGGGCCGTGGTGGAGGCGGCGCTCGGCCGTGGCTGGGAGGTGACCGTCTTCCACCGCGGGCGCCGCGAACCGCCCGCCGGAGTGCGGTCCTTGCTGGGTGACCGCACCGCCCCCGACGGGCTCGCGGCGCTCGCCTCCGCCGCGGGTGAGGGCGAGGGTGAGTGGGATGTCGTCGTCGACACCTGGTCGGCGGCGCCGCGGGCCGTTCGCGACACGGCACGGCTGTTGGCCGACCGGGCCGAGCGGTATGTGTACGTGTCGAGCTGCTCGGTCTACGCGTGGGCTCCGCCCGCCGACTACGCCGAGGACGCGCCGCTCGTGGAAGGGGCGTCCGAGGACGCGGAACAGACCGACTACACGCGGGACAAACTGGGCGGCGAGCTGGCCGCCGTGTCCGCGTTCGGCGCGGAGCGCTCGTTGCTCGTGCGGTCCGGGCTGATCCTCGGGCCGTACGAGAACATCGGGCGCCTGCCGTGGTGGTTGACCCGGCTCGCCCGGGGCGGTCCCGTACTCGCGCCCGGCCCCCGGTCCCTCCCCCTCCAGTACGTCGATGTCCGTGATCTCGCGGAGTGGATCCTCGGGGCGGCGGATGCGGGGGTGAGCGGGGCGTACAACCTGATGAGTCCCCAGGGGCATACGACGATGGGGGAGCTGCTCGACGCGTGCGTCCGGGTCACCGGGGCGCGGGCGGAACTCCGCTGGACCGAGCCTTCCGTGGTTCTCGACGCCGGGATTCAGCCGTGGACGCAGTTGCCGGTGTGGGTGCCGGTGGGGTCCGACATGCATGACGCTCTTCATCGGGCGGACGTGTCCCGTGCGGTGGCGGCGGGGCTGCGGTGCCGGCCCGTCTCGGAGACGGTCGCGGACACGTGGACCTGGCTCCAGGGCATCGGCGGGGTGGCCCCCCGACGCCCGGACCGCCCACCGGTGGGCCTCCCACCGGACCTGGAGACAAAGGTACTCACCCAGTAGCGCCACCCCTGTTCTCGCCCCCGCCGCCCCAGCCCTTCCCAACCCACGGGGGCTCCGCCCCCGGATCCCCAAAAGACCGCGCAGTTCCCCGCGCCCCTTCAAGGGCGCGGGGAAC
>NZ_JBEYFS010000481.1:0-2329 GCF_040634475.1 Streptomyces sp. NPDC007095 | reverse complement strand
GATTTACCACGCCCCCGGCGCGCACCGAAGGTGCGCTGGATCGCTGACCTGCCGGTATCGCGGGCCGCTCCATACGGAACGTTGCCGACGTCACCCCGAGGTGACGCTCCGGGCGCCGTGGGCACCGTACGGCGGCCGTCGGGGGACGCCGCGCGTCAGCTGCCGGTCCACACCGGCGTCCTGCGCTCCGCGAAGGCGCGGGCGCCCTCCGCCGCGTCGTTGCTGCGGAACACCGACACGACCTCGTCCGGTTCGGCCCAGCGGCGTTCCCGTATCAGCTTCTTGGTCATGGCGACGCCCAGTGGACCGTTGGCGGCGATCCGCCCGGCCAGTGCGAGCGCTTCCTCCCGTACCTGGTCGGCGGGGACGGCGCGGTTCACCAGGCCGGCCCGCTCGGCCTGCGCGGCCGTGACCGGATCGCCGGTCAGGCCCATCTCCAGGGCGACCGCCAGCGGTACCCGGTCGGCGAGCGTCGTACCGCCCCCGGCCGCGAACAGGCCCCGCTTGACCTCGGCGATCCCGAGCCTGGCGTCCTCGGCCGCCACGACCAGGTCGCAGGCCAGCACCATTTCGAAGCCGCCGCCGAGGGCGGAGCCGTTCAGCGCCGCGATCACGGGGGTGCCGATGCCGTCCCGGAAGAACCACACCAGACCGTCGAACTTGCCGCCGCCCTTCGCGAACGCCTTGAGGTCCATGCCGGCGCAGAACACGGTTCCGGCGCCCGTCAGAACGATCGCCCGGACCCCCGGATCGGCGTGCGCCTCCCGCAGTACGTCCGACAGGTCGTCGATCAGCTCCGGACTCAGCGCGTTGCGGGCCTCGGGCCGGTTCAGGGTCGCGACGAGGACGTTGCCGACCCGTTCGGTCAGGACCAGGTCGCTCATCGGGCGGCACCCGTCGCCGCGCGCGCCCGGGAGCGGTACGCCTCCAGCTTCTCGGCGGGTTCGATCAGACGGTGGCTGCGCGACTGGATGGACACGTCGTGGCCCTCGGCCCGCTTGCGCAGCGCCCCCACCGTGGCCTGCTCGCGCGGGACATGGGTGAAGGGATCGAAGGAGTACCAGCGCATGGCGTTCTCGTGGGTCATCTTGGCGATGTCCGAGTCGGGCACGTCGAAGCGTTCCATCACGCCCATGAGTTCCTCGGGCGCCTCCGGCCACATCGAGTCGCTGTGCGGGTAGTCGCACTCCCAGGCGATGTTGTCGATGCCGATCTCGTGACGGAGTTTCACCCCCATCGGGTCACTGATGAAGCAGGTGAGGAAGTGCTCCCGGAAGACCTCCGACGGCAGCTTCCCGCCGAAGTCCTGGAGGGTCCAGGCCGCGTGCATCTCGAAGGTGCGGTCCACCCGCTCCAGGAAGTAGGGGATCCAGCCCGTGCCGCCCTCCGACAGGGCGATCTTCAGATCGGGGAAGTCCTTGACCGGCTGGGACCACAGCAGGTCGGCGGCGGCCGAGACGATGTTCATCGGCTGCAGGGTGATCATGACGTCGGGCGGCGAGTCGACCGCCGGGATCGCCAGCCTGCCCGAGGAGCCGATGTGCACCGACAGGACGGTGTCGGTGTCGGACAGCGCCCGCCAGAGCGGGTTCCAGTACGGGTCGTGGAAGCTCGGGTACCCGAGCACCGCGGGATTCTCGGTGAAGGTCAGCGAGTGGCAGCCCTTGGCGGCCACCCGGCGGACCTCCGCCGCGCACAGTTCGGCGTCCCAGATGACCGGGATCGCCATCGGGATGAACCGCCCGGGATGCGCCCCGCACCATTCGTCGATGTGCCAGTCGTTGTAGGCCCTCACCAGCGCGAGTGAGAAGTCGGCGTCCTCCGTGGCGAACAGCCTGGCCGCGAAGCCCGGGAAGGACGGGAAGTTCATCTGGGCGAGGATGCCGCCCGCGTTCATGTCGGCGACGCGCTCGTTCACGTCGTAGCAACCGGGGCGGATCTCGTCCAGGGCCTGCGGTTCGAGGCCGTACTCCTCCTTGGGCCGGCCGGCCACCGCATTGAGCGCGGCGGTGCGGATCACCGTCTCCCGGAACGTCCAGGTGTCGGTGCCGTCGTCCTGGTGGACCAGTTGGGGCGCGTCGTCCTTGTACCGCTCGGGGAGGTGGTTCACGAACATGTCGGGGGGTTCGATGATGTGGTCGTCGACGCTGATGAGGATGAGATCGTCTCGATCCATGACGGGTTCCCTTCCGGAAGGGGAGGCAGGCGGCTCGGGTGGGGGCTTGGGTGCGTACGGCTAGTGCCGCGGCAGGCAACGTTTGCCCGTCAAGGAGCGGCGTCCGGTGCGTGCTCTCGGCGTGCCGGCCGGAAGTCCTCGTACTGGACGTAC
>NZ_JBEYFS010000480.1:0-2358 GCF_040634475.1 Streptomyces sp. NPDC007095 | reverse complement strand
CGTCACTTGAGTCTTCTGGTGGTGGGTAGGTGTCCCAGCGGTAGCGCGGCGGACGCGCGTGCGGAGCGTGACGAGTACGCATGGCCGCGCCCGGCCGATCCCCAGATCCTCGAACGTCGGCTGAAGCCTGGCCGGGCGGGCGGCTGCCGAAGGGTCAGGCGGCGGGAACCGCCTGCGGGTAGAGCACGCTCGGGTCGGCGGACAGGGCCGCCTTGAGCTGGACGCAGTTGTTGTCGGCGAGGATCTCCATCTTCCCGGCCTCGATACCGTCGAGGGCGGCGCGCACGACATCGGCGGGGTCGTTCTTCTCCACGTCCCACCCGGCCATCATGTCGGTGTCGGTGCTGGCCAGGTGCAGGCCCGTCACCGCGGTTCCCTGGCCCGCGAGTTCGAGGCGGATGCCGTTGGTGAGGCTCCACGCCGCCGCCTTCGACGCGCTGTAGGCGTTGGCCCCGTCGTAGGCGAGCCAGGACATCGCCGACAGGACGTTGAGGATGGCCCCACCGCCGCCTGCGGCCAGGACGGGAGTGAACGCCCGGACCACGTTGAGGGTGCCGAAGTAGTTGGTGTCCATCTCCAGCCGGATCTTCTCGGGGTCCCCGGTGACGAGGTTCTGCTGGGTGAAGACGCCGGCATTGTTGATCAAGAGGGTGACGTCCGAGGCCGCGCCCGCCGCGGCGGCGACCGAAGCCGGATCGGTGATGTCGAGCCGCAGTACCTCCACACCGGGGAGGTCGACGAGGTGGGGGGTGCGCGCGGTCGCGTAGACCTTGGTGGCGCCCCGGTGCAGGAGCTGTTGGGCGAAGTGCCTGCCGATGCCGCGGTTGGCGCCGGTGACGAGGGCGACGGAACCGGTGATCTTCATGGGGAGTCTCCTGGCAGTGGTGAGGTGATTCCTGTCCGGGCTGTTCACGGGCTACGCTAGAACCTGACGTTGACGTCAGAGGCAAGGAATGTGATCCAGGTCATGGAGGGGGCGTTGATGCGCATCGGTGAGCTGGCCTCAAGGGTGGGCGTGAGCGTGCGGGCACTGCGCTACTACGAAGAGCAGGACCTGCTGGCCTCGGCGCGCAGCCCCAGCGGCCAGCGGCAGTACCCGGACAGCGCGGTCGACCGCGTCCAGCTGATTCAGCAGCTGTACTCCGCAGGGCTGCCGAGCAGGGCGATCCTGGAACTGCTGCCGTGCGTCGAGACCGGTGACGTGACCCCCGCGCTGCTCGACCGGCTGTCGGCCGAGCGGGACCGCATCGATACGCAGGTCAGCACCCTGGTGAAAACCCGGGACCGGCTCGACGCCATCATCACCACAGCCTCCACAGCCAGGAGCGCGGGCCGGCCCTGCCCTCGTTGAGCAGCGCGCCTTCCCCAGGCGTGCGGCAGTGCTTGTCCGCCCGACGCAGACGGACGCCCGTCAGCAGGCGTCACTTGAGCCTCTTGGTGGTGGGCCGTCCGTCCCAGCGGTAGAGCGGGGTCGCGCGGCGGATGAGCATGCGGAGCGTGACGATTGCGGCGGACAGGTAGAGGTAGAAGTCCACAGCGCACTGGCGCTTCTCGGTGCAGCGGCGGAGCTTGCCGAAGCCGTTCATCCATACGTGGCTCCGCTCCACGACCCACCTCTTGCCGGCCTGGATCGGTGCGGGCACGCCCGTGCGGGCGATCTCGCCGGTGAAGCCCAGTTCCTCGAGCGCGGCTCGGGTCTTGTCACTGTCATAGCCCCGGTCCAAGTTGACGTTGACCTGCTCGGGAAACACACCGACCTGCTTCTTCGCGGCCTCCAGGGTGGGCACGAGCAGCGGGGAGTCATGACGGTTGGCCCCGGCCGAGACGAGACCGATCGGGACGCCGCGGGCTTCGGTGGCCACTGAGCGCTTCAGGCCCTGCTTGCCCCGGTCGACCGGGGAGCGTCCGGCTCTCTCGCCGCCGCAGGGAGCCTTGGTGATGCACCCGTCGACGGACAGCTCATGGAGTTGGAGGCCGATCATGCGGTCGTACGCCTGCACGGCCAGCCCGTGGACCTGCTCGGCCATGCCCAGCTGTGACCAGTACTTGACGCGGCGTCGGATGGTGCGGTCGGAGCACTGGCGGTCGGCGATCCGCTCGTATCCGGAGCCGTGCACCAGGGCGGCGATGACGCGCTCGAAGACAATCCGGTCCGGGATGCGCGGGTTGTGGCAGCCGAGCGGATGGGTATCGACATGCTCGGGCAGCAGCGCTGCGAACTGGTCCCACAGGGGTTCGAGCAGGCATGATGGCAGGACAGGCACGAGCCCTCCGGTGATCACTGAGCGTCAAGAACTCCATGATCACCCAGGCTCGTGCCTGTCTTGCCTCCGGGTCGTCACACGGCCATTCGCCACA
>NZ_JBEYFS010000479.1:0-2368 GCF_040634475.1 Streptomyces sp. NPDC007095 | reverse complement strand
GGAGATTCGCCAGGCGCCGCCCGGTACACGACAGTGATCTGCCGGTCTTCTTCCGGCTGATGAACGACCCCGAGTCCCTGCAGATGGCCGCCTTCACCGGCGAGGGCCGCGCACCCCGCCACGAGGCGGCTGTTGCCGCCTCCGACGTGATCAGGCGTCGATGCTGCTCGTCGGGGACTTCTCAGACGTCGGGGTCTGCGAAGCGCCTTCGGAAGCTTCCAGCGCCGCCTGCTTCTTGGAGGCGATCAGGCTGGTGATCGTCGTGACGACCAGGACCGCGCAGATCACCCCGAGCGAGACCGGGATGGAGATCTCGGGGACGTGGACGCCGGACTCGTGCAGTGCGTGCAGCACCAGCTTGACGCCGATGAAGCCGAGGATGACGGACAGGCCGTAGCTGAGGTGGACCAGCTTCCTGAGCAGGCCGCCGATGAGGAAGTACAGCTGGCGTAGACCCATCAGCGCGAACGCGTTGGCCGTGAAGACGATGTACGGGTCCTGGGTCAGGCCGAAGATCGCGGGGATGGAGTCGAGCGCGAAGAGCACGTCCGTGGTGCCGATCGCAAGCATCACGACCAGCATCGGCGTCATGACGCGCTTGCCGTTCTGCTGGATCCACAGCTTGGTGCCGTGATAGCGGTCGGCCACGCCGAAGCGCTTCTCGACGGCCTTGAGCAGCTTGTTCTCCTCGAACTCCTCCTCCGGCTCGTCGGCCCGCGCCTCCTGGATCAGCTTCCAGGCCGTGTAGATGAGGAACGCGCCGAATATGTAGAAGACCCAGGCGAAGTTGGAGATGATCGCGGCGCCCGCGGCGATGAAGATCGTGCGCAGGACGAGCGCTATGAGGACGCCGACGAGAAGTACCCGCTGCTGGTACTGCGTCGGCACGGCGAACTTCGCCATGATCAGGACGAAGACGAAGAGGTTGTCGACGCTCAGCGACTTCTCGGTGATGAAGCCGGCGAAGAACTCTCCGGCGGGCTGGCCGCCGGAGAAGACGAGCAGTCCCAGGCCGAACAGTCCGGCCAGAGCGATCCAGACGATCGTCCAGATTCCGGCTTCCTTGATCGATACGTCGTGCGGCTTGCGACCGATGAAGAAGTCGACCGCGATGAGGGCGGCGAGGCCCACGATCGTGAGGACCCAAAGGGTCACGGAAACATCCACTGCGCCTCCGGCAGTCGTAACGGCAAATACCAGCGTCGTCGCTGCCGGAGGTCTCTTCCACCCGCGACCGAGGGGACGCGTGATGCGTCCGCGGTCCACGGGCCGACGCCCCGGGATCCGGTCGGATCCGTATTGACGGGAACGCCGCTACTGGTAGGGAGTACTCCCCTCCGTACGGAAAACAGTACCCGAAACACCAAGGAAAGGTAAAGCTATCAGTAAAAGAAAGACCAAATCACCTGGTCAGAGGCCTTTACCGATACTTGGCGAAGTCCTCTGCGGGTCAGCGGTTCCAGGAGCGGCGTGCCGCCGCCACCTGGGAGAGCACCTGCTGGAGCACCTGACTGCCCGGCGGGACGAGCGCGGGTTCGTACGTCCAGGCGTGTCCCACCCACGGGTCGGCGAGATGGTCGTCGGGCACCGGGGTGAGTCGCAACAGCGAACGCCAGAGAGGATCGAGCAGCGGCCCGTAGGCAGCGGCGTCCTCCCGATCCGCGACCATCATCAGGTGGACGCCGACGGCCGGTCCCTCGTCCGCGAGATAGCGCAACTGCGTCACGGCGCGGTCGTCGAAACCGTGCGGGAAATCGTTGACGATCAGCAGCTGTTCGGCGGTGTCGAGGTCCGGCGGCAGCGAGTCGGCCACGCCGCCGCGCACCGCCATCTGCACCAGGTCGACACGCTGGGTGAGCCGGGCCAGCGCCTCGCCCACCCCCGCGGCACCGGCGGCGGGCGGACCGTCGAGGACTCCGGAACGCACCAGCGGCGCGAGAGACGAGGCTCCCGAACCCGCCGGGTCGATCACATGCACCGTGAACTCACCCGCGGGATAGACGGCGAGCAGCCGGGCGGCGTGCGCCACCGCCGTGTCCATGGCGAGTCGGCGCAGCTCGTCGGAGTCGGCGAGCGGGTCGTCGAGGCCGGCCCGTCCGCTGTCGATCCACAGGCCGCGTTCGAGCGGAAGCCGTACCAGCATCGGGATGCTCAGGTTCTCGCTCTCGGGCAACCGGAGGTCGCCGAGGCGCAGGGCCATGGGGATCTCCATGGGCACCCGGTAGCCGTGCCAGACCGGGTTGTCCCAGGACGCGTACGCAGCGGGCAGCGCGGGCTCGACCACCTCGGCCTCGGCCGCGAGCTGGGCGAGGTCCCGGTCGAGCGCGGCGCGGGCCTGGTCGACCAGGCCCGCGCCGCGCTCGACCGG
>NZ_JBEYFS010000478.1:0-2381 GCF_040634475.1 Streptomyces sp. NPDC007095 | reverse complement strand
CCCTGCGGCGTGGAGCAGGGCGCCGCCGGTCAGCGCGCCCGCCGCGACGCCCGCGTTGAAGGCGGCGGAGTTCGCCGCCAGGGCGAGCTCCGTGCGGCCGGGCGCGACGTGGAGGACCTGACTCTGCGTGGCCATGAAGACGGGGCCCACCGACGCGCCCAGGAGCGCCAGCAGGGCCACGGTCGCCACCTGGCTGCGCCCGTCGCCCAGGTACAGCCCGAGCAACGCCACCGCCTGGGTCGCCACCGGGACCGTGAGCGTCGCGCGCGGGAAGCGGTCGAGGAGCGGGCCGGCCGCCGAGACGCCCGCGATGCCCGCCACCCCGAACGCCAGCAGCACGGCGCTCACCGAATCCTTGGAGAAACCGCCCACCTCGTAGAGGAAGGCGACGACGTACGTGAATCCCGCGAAGGCGCCGGTGACCGACAGCGCGGTGGCCGCCAGCACCACGGCGAACCGGCGGACGTCGGGAGCCGCTCCGTACGCCGCGTGCCCCTCGTCCGGGCGCGAGGTCGGCAGCAGGACGGCGACGGCGACGAGCGCGACGAGGCCGAGCGCGCCGAGCACCACGAAGGGCGCCCGCCAGCCGCTGTGCCCGCCCAGCCAGGTACCCGCCGGAACCCCGAGCACCGTGGCGAGTGAGCCCCCGACGGACAGCAGGCCGATCACCCGCCCGCGCCGCTCGGGCGGGAACAATCCCACGGCGACCGGACCCATCACCGCCCAGAACAGCGCCTGGGCCAGCGCGGTCGCGATCCGTGCCGCGAGCAGGAAGCCGTACGAGACACCGCCCAGTGCCGACATCCAGCTGGCCACCACGAGCAGTCCCAGCAGGCCCGACAGCACCTGGCGGCGCGGGATCGACCGGGTCAGGTGCGCGACGGGCAGCGAGACGACGGCCACGGTCAGGCCGTACCCGGTGACCAGCAGCCCGACGGAGGAGAGCGGCACACGCAGGTCGTCCGCGATGAGCGGCAGCAGCCCGACGGGCAGATTCTCCGTGGTGTTGAAGGTGAACGCGGCCAGCATGAGCGCGGCGACGACGGCGGCCCTGCGCCAGGCGGTGAGACGTACGCTCGCCATCCACGAGCCTTTCTGTGAGGGGGTGTTGAGGGGGTATGGGAGGGGGCAGGCGGCCGGACGCGGCCACGGGCCAGCGTGCGGGGTCCTCGCGCGGCCCACTACTCTTTCGGCTGGAGCCGAATCGCTCATCCCGACCCCGTGGGCTCGGCTGAAGACCCGTCGGAGACTGTCTTGCCGCTGACCCTGCACCTCGGCACCGACGATCTGACGCGCTGTCGGTTCGCGGTGTCCCCGCTCTGCCAGACGCACGAGGCACTGCGCATGCTGCGGCGTCCGGACCGGCACGCCTTTCACCGGGACTGGCTGCGCCGCGTGCGCGACATCGTGGCGAGCCTGGAACTGACGGAGCTGTGGCTGTTCATCCCCCGCAAGGGCGGTTACACCCCGGACTTCCTGGGACCGCCGCCGCGGACGCCGAACGCCTCCTTCGACGAGGAGCTGGCCCTGATGCGCGCCACCGACCCCGCCATGGCCCGTACCGAGCTGGCGCGTTCGCTCGCCTGTACGCCCGGCGCCGCCGCATCGCCGTACGGGCGGGCGGCGTTGGCGGACCCGGCGGGCACCGTGCGACGCCTCGCCGACCTCACCGAGCGGGCCTGGCACGCGCTGCTCGCGCCGGACTGGCCCCGCCACCAGGCTCTCCTGGAGGCCGATATCGCCTACCGCTCACGGCAGTTGGCGGACGGCGGCCTCGAAGCGCTCTTCGGCGACCTGCACCCGGAGATCGAGTGGGCGGACGACACCCTCACCCTGCGCATGTACGCCGACCTGAAGGAGGCGCAGGGGCCCGACGGGCGGGGCGTGCTGCTGATGCCCAGTGTCTTCGTACGGCCGGACGCGGTGAGCGGCTTCGCCCGGCCCTGGCAGCCGACGGTGATCTATCCGGCCCGGGGCACAGGCGGCCCGCCGACCGGGGCCGCCCCCCACCGAGGCGCCGGCCGCGCTGGCCCGGCTGCTCGGACCCCACCGCGCCGCCGTCCTCGTCGGCCTCGACGGTCCCGCCTCGACCACGACCCTGGCGAACCGCCACGGTCTCGCTCCCTCGTCCGTCTCGTCCCACCTTTCGGTGCTGCGTGAGGCCGGACTGCTGGTGTCGCACCGGCAGGGACAGTACGTCCTCTACGAGCGCACGACGCTGGGGGACGCGCTGGCAGCCGGGGCCCGACGAGCTACCCGGCGCCCTTGGAGGTGACGGTGAAGTGCGCTCCGTCGGGGTCGGTCAGGATGGCCTCGGTCGAGCCGACGCCCTGCTGGTGGGCCGTGCCGCCGTGGGCGCGGGCGGCGCGGGCGGCGGCCTC
>NZ_JBEYFS010000477.1:0-2429 GCF_040634475.1 Streptomyces sp. NPDC007095 | reverse complement strand
GAGTCGATCTGCACGAACACGCCCTGCAGACCGCCGCGCTCCTGCGCAGAAGCTCCAACCTCGGCGAGGCGTACGCGTTCGTGCGCAGCGATCCGGCGCTGCCGCACCCGGACATCGAACTGGTGTTGCTGACGGGGCAGTTCGTCGACGAGGGGCGCACTCGGCCGCAGTCCGCCGGGTTCACCGTCGCCGTGGTACTGCTCCAGCCGCGAAGCCGCGGCGAGATCGCGCTGCGCGACGCGGATCCGCGGTCTCGGCCGCTGATCGATCCGGGATATCTGAGCGATCCGGAGGACCGGCGAGTCCTCGACGCCGGGCTGCGCATCGCGGAGGAGGTGCTCGACACCGAGCCACTCGCCTCGGCGGCCGGCGCTCCCGTGCAACCGGCGCTGCCACCCGGTCCGGACCGCCGTCGCGCTGCCGTCGAAGCGGCGCAGTCGCTCTACCACCCGGTCGGAACGTGCCGGATGGGGATCGACTCGGCGTCGGTCGTCGACGAACGGCTCCGGGTCCGTGGCGTGCGGAACCTGCGGGTGGCCGACGCTTCTGTCATGCCGGAGATCGTGCGCGGACACACCGCCGCGCCGTCGATGCTCATCGGTGAGCGTGCCGCGGAACTGATCGTGGCCGAGCGAAGGGGCTGACACATGCGGCGCACTGTCTACGACGCCGACCACGAGGCGTTCCGGGGCGTGATCCGCGATTTCCTGCAAGCGGAGGTCGTGCCGCACCACCCGGACTGGGAACGGGCCGGCCAGGTTCCGCGCCGGCTCTACCGGCGGCTGGGGGAGCTGGGTGTGTTCGGCATCCGCGCCCCGGTCGAATACGGCGGCGCGGGGGAGCGCAGCTACAAGTACAACGCGATCCTCATCGAGGAGACCACCAGGGCCGGCGTCGGCCTGGGCGCCGCCCCGGTCCACTTCAACCTGGTGCTCCCCTACCTGATGACCTTCGCCGACGACGAGCAGAAGGAGCGCTGGCTGCCGCCGTTCATCAGCGGCGAGATGATGACCGCCATCGCGATGACCGAGCCGGGGGCCGGTTCCGACCTCGCCGGGATCACCACCACCGCGACGCTGTCCGAGGACGGCAGGCATTACGTGCTGCGCGGATCCAAGACGTTCATATCCGGCGGCGCCCAAGCGGATCTGGTGCTGGTGGTGGCACGCATACCCGGCGACGAACGGCGCGGCCTGTCGATCCTGTGCGTCGACGCCCACTCGCCCGGGTTCGCGGTGGGCCGGCGGCTGGAGAAGATCGGACTGCACGCCCAGGACACGGTCGAGTTGTTCTTCGACGATGTGCGGGTGCCCGCAAACAACCTGCTCGGTGAGGCGGGCCAGGGCTTCAAGTACCTGGTGCACAACCTCGCGGAGGAACGGATGACGATCGCGCTGGGAGCGACGGCGCAGGCAGCCGCGGCGGTCCGCTTCACCGTCGCCTACGTCAAGGAGCGCAAGGCGTTCGGCCGGGCCATCTCCACATTTCAGAACACCAAATTCGTGCTCGCCGACTGCACGGCCCGAGTGCGGGCCATGCAGGCGATGACCGATCAGGCGCTCGACCTGTTCGACGCGGGCGAGCTGACCGCGGTCGACGCGGCCGCCTGCAAGCTGTTCGCCGCGGAGACCGCCGGCCAGGTGATCGACCAGTGCCTGCAGTTGCACGGCGGCTACGGGTTCGTCACCGAATTCCCGATCGCCCGCCTGTACACCGACACCCGGGTGACCCGGCTTTACGGCGGCACGTCGGAGATCATGCGCGGCATCGTGGCCGACGATCTGCTGCACCGTCCTGATTCGGTATAGGTCCGGTATAGCGCCGCTTTCGACAGTGGGCTTCAGGTCGAATGAGGGGAACGCTGTGACAGAGCAGACAGAACAGGCGGCGCCGACCCACTTGGTGGTGCGCAACGACGAGGAGCAGTACTCGATCTGGTGGCTTGGACGCGAGCTTCCGGCCGGATGGCACGCGGAAGGGTTCCAGGGCACCGAGGACGCGTGCCTGGCGCACATCGCCGAAGTGTGGACGGACATGCGACCGGCCAGCCTTCGCCGACGCATGGAGCAGCTCAGTTGACCCCGCTGCTGCCTGCCCGTATCGCCGATCAGGCGGCTCGTACCCCGGCAGCGGTTGCCGTGGTCGACGGCGACCGGTCGCTCACCTATGGCGAGCTCCTCGCCGCGGCAGATCGGGTGGCCGACGCGCTGCGCGCCCGCGGCCTCGGCCCGGAGGACCGGGTCGGCGTGCTGATGCCGCGCGGTCTGGATCTCGTCGTCGCGCTCTTGGGCGTGTGGCGGGCGTCGGCGGCCTACGTCCCACTCGACCCGGCCCATCCAGCTGAGCGGACCAGGTGGATCGTCGCCGACGCCGGCGCGGTCGCCGATCCGGTCTCGGATCTCCTCACCCAGCTCCAGTCGACGGTCGAC
>NZ_JBEYFS010000476.1:0-2515 GCF_040634475.1 Streptomyces sp. NPDC007095 | reverse complement strand
TCGGCCGGTGCGTGACGGGCCCCGCCGTCGGACCCCGTCACGGCCCCGCCGTCGGACCCCGTCACGGCCCCGCTGTCGGTCCCCGTCACGGCGAGGCCTCCCTGCGCCCCGTGTAGAACGCCACCGTCAGGTCCTTCACCAGTGCCTTGCGCTCGTAGTCGTCGAGTTCGACCAGCCCGCGCATGGTCAGCCGGGTCACCGTGTCCTCGACGGAGTCGACGACGGAGGTGAGCACGGTGTCGCGGTGCTGAGCGTCCAGGGTCGCGATCCGGCGGCGCTGCATCACGGCCGCGACCTCGGGGGCGTACTCGATCCGGGTCGGCTGCGCCGAGAACACCTCCAGGCCGACCGGCGCGGTGTCCGCGGCGATCATCCCGGTGAGCACCTCGCCGACCGCGTCCGTGTTGCGCAGAGTCGCCACGTCCTTGATGACGGCGGGCGGCGCCTCGGCCGGCAACTGCGAGAGCATCCGCGACATCGCCGCCTCCACGCACTCGCGCAGATACGTCTCGTGGTCCTCGACCCCGAGCACCGCCCGCGCGGTGTCCTTGACCCGCCACACCACGAGCACCACCACCCGCAGCGCGACCCCGTTCGCGTCGACCACCGACATCGGCTCACTGCGCCAGTGCCGCAGCCGTACGTCGACCCGGCGCCGCAGCACCATCGGGTTGATCCACAACAGCCCGGTGCGCCGGACCGTGCCCCGGTAGCGGCCGAAGAGGCCGAGCACCCAGGCCCGCCCGGTCCGACCGCGGGAGAGCCCGCCGAACCCGAACAGTCCGAGCGCGCCGGCCCCGGCGTACGCGGCCCACTGCGCGGGGCCGAGTCCGGCGCCCGCGTACCAGGGCAGCCCGATCACCCTCCCCGCGCTGTGCGGAAGCACACCCGACCACCAGGTGGTGAGTACGCATCCGGCCACCCCGCAGGCCCCGGCCAGCACACCCGCCACTCCGGGCAGCACCCGTGCGGGGCGCTCCACCAGTTCGGGGTCGACCTCCGGCACCGGGCGCGGGGCCCGGCCCAGCATGGGACGCCGGATCCGGGGCTGTTCGCCCGTGCCGCGCCGCCGCCCCACCACGGCGGGCGAGAGCGGCACGGACACCGGTTCGGGGTCGTCCCGGAAGAGCAGATGGACGGGGATCTCGGTGGTCGCCTCGTTGTGGATGAGCCGGGCGGACCGGGAAGCGCCGCCCTCCGGCGTCCCCCCGGACTCCGGGGTGGGTGAAGTCGTCGTACTCATAGCTGCCTCCATGCCTCCGCGCGTGGAAGAGTGATCCCGGCCCTGTCACAAGAAGAGCCGGCGCCAGGTCTCCGGCCCCGGACAGCCGTCCGCCGCGCCGCCGCGCCAGCCCTGCGCCCGCTGGAACGCCTCGACGCCCCGCCGGTCCGCCTCGCCCCAGCGCGGCCCCGGACCCGACGTGTAGTACTTGCCGAACCCCTTCTTCACGAGTTGCTCCCCGAGCCGGGTGACGAACTCGTTGTCGGCGCCCGGCCGGAACAGCCCGCGCCCGGGATAGCCGGGCACGGACGACACGGACGGCACGGACGGCACGGACGGCACGGACGGCACGGACGGAATAGACGGAATAGACGGCACGGACGGAATGGTCGGGACGGAGGGGGCGGCGGGCACGGACGGGGCCGAGAACCCCTTCGTCCCCGGGCCGCCCACCGGTGGGGCCCCCGGCGCGGGCCTCCCCGTCGCCGAAATGTCCCTGCCCTTCCTCCCCACCAGGTAGGACCAGGTCTGCGGCCCCGGCAGCCCGTCCGCGTCCGTGCCGCGCCAGCCCTGCGCCCGCTGGAACGCCCGGGTGGCCCGCCGGTCCGCGTCCGACCAGCTCGATCCGGATCCGGTCGAGTAGAAGCGGTCCGCGCCGCGTTCCACGAGGAGCCGGCCCAGCCGGGTGACTTGGGGGTTGTCCGCGCCGGGGCCGAAGAAGGACGGGCCCGGGTAGCGGCCGCTGGTGACCCCCGGCGCCGAGGCGGCCGCGCCGCTCTTCCCCTCGGCCAGCCCCTTGTAGCGGTAGGGCACATAGCGGTCCGAGTCGGTCCAGTAGGCGTACGGAGTGGACTGCCCGCGGGTGTGCGGGCGCGTCTGTTCATAGGCGAGGTAATACGTGTGGGTGTAGTCCGACCAGCCGCCGAAAAGAACGACGTGCGAGCCTTTCTCGGGATCCGCCGGATTGTGGAAGAGGAGTACGTCGCCGGGCTGCAACTGGTCGCGTGAAATGCGTACGCCGAACGTGTCGAGACTGCCCGTCGACTCGTTTCCCGGCAGGTTCCAGGCCATCGAGACAAAGCCCGAACAGTCCTGCCGGTATCCGTCGGCCCAGTACTCGGACATGCTGTACGGCACCCGCGAGGCGACCCACTTCTTGGCCCGGTTGATGATCGCCGCCCGGGTGGTCGCGGGGAGCTCGCCCCCGGCCCCGGGCCTCGCGGGCCCCGCCGGGCCCCCGTCCATGCCGTGCAGCGGGGCCTTGTCACCCTGCGGGGTGCCGGGCTCGTCACC
>NZ_JBEYFS010000475.1:0-2540 GCF_040634475.1 Streptomyces sp. NPDC007095 | reverse complement strand
GGGCATGAAGAAGGCCCTCCCCTTCTTCGTGGACGCGCTCGGTGACACCAAACGGGCGTTCGGCAGCATGTCGGACCAGGCGACTCCGGGCGGCATGCCTCGTCCGCAGGGCGGCGCTCCGCGTCCCGGCGGTGGCCCCGCCGGTAACCGTCCCAACCCCGGCATGATGCCGCAGCGTCCCGCTGCGGGCAGTCCCCGTCCCGGTGGTGGCCCCGGTGGCCGCGGTCCCGGTGGCGGCGGCGGTCGTCCCGGTGGTCCCGGTGGCGGCGGCGGTCGTCCGGGCGGCGGCGGCTTCGCCGGTCGTCCCGGTGGCGGCGGTGGCGGCTTCGCGGGTCGTCCGGCTGGTCCCGGCGGTGGCGGCGGCGGTTTCGCCGGTCGTCCCGGTGGTCCCGGCGGTGGCGGCGGTGGCCGTCCCGGCTTCGGCGGTCGTCCCGGTGGTCCGGGTGGCCGTGGTGGCACGCAGGGTGCGTTCGGCCGTCCCGGCGGTCCGGCGCGTCGTGGTCGCAAGTCGAAGCGGCAGAGGCGCCAGGAGTACGAGGCCATGCAGGCCCCGTCGGTCGGCGGCGTGATGCTGCCTCGCGGCAACGGACAGTCCGTCCGCCTGTCGCGTGGTGCGTCCCTCACCGACTTCGCGGAGAAGATCGGCGCCAACCCGGCGTCGCTCGTCGGCGTGATGATGAACCTCGGCGAGATGGTCACTGCCACGCAGTCCGTCTCCGACGAGACGCTGAAGCTCCTCGCGGACGAGATGAACTTCGTCCTCGAGATCGTCAGCCCCGAGGAGGAGGACCGCGAGCTGCTCGAGTCCTTCGACATCGAGTTCGGCGAGGACGAGGGTGGCGAGGAGTTCCTCGTCGCGCGTCCGCCGGTCGTGACCGTCATGGGTCACGTCGACCACGGTAAGACCCGCCTCCTCGACACCATCCGCAAGACGAACGTCGTCGCGGGCGAGGCCGGCGGTATCACGCAGCACATCGGTGCGTACCAGGTCACGACCCAGGTCAACGAAGAAGAGCGCAAGATCACCTTCATCGACACCCCGGGTCACGAGGCGTTCACCGCCATGCGTGCCCGTGGTGCGAAGTCGACCGACATCGCGATCCTCGTGGTGGCGGCCAACGACGGTGTGATGCCCCAGACGATCGAGGCGCTGAACCACGCCAAGGCGGCCGACGTGCCGATCGTGGTCGCGGTCAACAAGATCGACGTCGAGGGTGCCGACCCGACCAAGGTGCGCGGTCAGCTCACCGAGTTCGGTCTGGTGGCCGAGGAGTACGGCGGCGACACGATGTTCGTCGACATCTCCGCCAAGCAGGGCCTCAACATCGAGGAGCTGCTGGAGGCCGTGGTCCTGACCGCGGACGCCTCGCTCGACCTGCGGGCCAACCCGGAGCAGGACGCGCAGGGCATCGCGATCGAGTCCCACCTCGACCGTGGCCGCGGCGCCGTCGCGACCGTCCTGGTCCAGCGAGGCACCCTTCGGGTCGGCGACACCATGGTGGTCGGCGACGCGTACGGACGTGTCCGCGCGATGCTCGACGACAAGGGCGAGAACGTGGAAGAGGCGGGTCCCTCGACCCCGGTCCTCGTCCTCGGTCTCACCAACGTCCCGGGCGCCGGCGACAACTTCCTGGTTGTCGACGAGGACCGCACGGCGCGTCAGATCGCCGAGAAGCGCGCGGCGCGTGAGCGCAACGCCAACTTCGCCCGCCGGGGTGTCCGGTTCTCCCTGGAGAACCTGGACGAGGCCCTCAAGGCCGGTCTGGTGCAGGAACTCAACCTCATCATCAAGGGCGACGCGTCCGGTTCGGTGGAGGCTCTCGAGTCCTCGCTGCTCCAGCTCGACGTCGGCGACGAGGTCGACATCCGTGTCCTGCACCGCGGTGTGGGTGCGGTCACCGAGTCGGACATCAACCTGGCGACCGGCTCCGACGCGATCGTCATCGGCTTCAACGTCCGCGCTGCGGGCCGCGCGGCGCAGATGGCGGAGCGCGAGGGCGTCGACGTCCGGTACTACTCGGTGATCTACCAGGCCATCGAGGAGATCGAGGCGGCCCTCAAGGGCATGCTCAAGCCGGAGTACGAAGAGGTCGAGCTCGGCACGGCGGAGATCCGCGAGGTCTTCAAGTCGTCCAAGCTGGGCAACATCGCCGGTGTCCTGGTCCGCTCGGGCGAGGTCAAGCGCAACACCAAGGCGCGCCTCGTCCGCGACGGCAAGGTCATCGCGGAGAACCTCAACATCTCCGGTCTGCGTCGCTTCAAGGACGACGTCACCGAGATCCGCGAAGGCTTCGAGGGTGGTATCAACCTCGGAAACTTCAACGACATCAAGGTCGACGACGTCATCGCGACGTACGAGATGCGCGAGAAGCCGCGGTCGTAACGCAGTGGCTTGAGCTGGCCGACGGTGAGAAGTCACCGTCGGCCAGCTTGCCGTTTAAAAGATCGCGCAGTTCCCCGCGCCCCTTTCAGGGACGCGGGCCCGGCTCATTTCCGGGTTGCGCAGGTAGATCTGGATGTCGATGGGGTTGTTGATGAAC
>NZ_JBEYFS010000474.1:0-2555 GCF_040634475.1 Streptomyces sp. NPDC007095 | reverse complement strand
AGCCCACCGAACTGGACCTGCGGGCCTTCAGCGGCCGCCACCCGGTCGAACTCATCGGCGGGGTGCGATTCCCGGCCATCGGAGAGCTGCCGTACCTGCTCACCCTCGCGGGCCACGGCTTCTACTGGTTCCGGCTGCGACGCGCGATCGCCCCCGGCACCGCCAGGCGATCCTGACCGCACGTGATCGCGCTTGATCGTGTGCCCATCAAAGATCGCTTGCCTCTGAAAGGACGTGTCGCCATGCCGAAGACCGCGTTGCACCGTCCGGGCAGCCATGCCCCCGCCGCGCTGCTCACCTCGCTCGCCGAACTGCTGCGGCAGTGGCTGCCGCGGCAGCGCTGGTTCGCGGGCAAGGGCCACCCCGTCACCGGTCTGAGCGTGGTGTCGTCGACCGAGCTGTACCCGGGCTGCCTGCATCTCCTGATACGCACCGAACACCTCGGCGGCTCCGACCACGAAGGTCCCGGCACTCCCCCGCCCGACGACTGCTACCAGCTCCTGCTCGGCGCACGCGAGGTCCTGCCACCCCGACTCGCCCCCGCCTTCATAGGCCGCCCGAGCGCGGGCCCCCTGGCCGACCTCAGCGTGTACGACGCCTTTCACGATCCCAACGCGGCGGGTCTGCTCCTGGAACGACTGCGCACTCCTGGGGCGGCGGGACCGCTGCTCTTCGAGCGGGATCCCCAGGTGACGGTCCCCTGCGGTCTCACCCCCCGGCTCCTCGACACCGAGCAGTCGAACTCCTCCCTCGTGTACGGGAACTCCTTCATCCTGAAGGTCTTCCGTCGTGTCCAGCCGGGCATCAACCCCGACCTGGAGGTGCCCTGGGCGCTGGCCCGGCAGGGCTGCACCCGCGTACCCGCCCCCGCGGCGTGGTTCGGCACCTCGCAGCCGCGGGAGGCGACACTCGGGGTGCTCCAGCCGTTCCTGCGCGACGCCTCCGACGGCTGGGCCCTGGCGCTCCAATCGCTCACCTCCGGCGGGGAGTTCACCGAGGAGGCATACGAACTCGGCCGGGCCACCGCCGAGATACATGTGGCGCTGGCGGCGGCGTTCCCCGTGCGAGCGCCCAGTCCGTTGCAGCACCGGCAACTCGCGGCCGCGATGAGTGAACGGCTCGACACCACGGCCCGCTCCGTGCCCGAACTCCGGCCGTACGCGGCCGGGCTGCGGTCGGCATTCGACGCGCTCGCGGCGCTCGACGCGGCGATACGGCCGGCGCAGCGGATTCACGGCGACCTCCACCTGGGGCAGGTGCTGCGGGCCGGGCGGCAGTGGTCCGTCATCGACTTCGAGGGCGAGCCGGCCCGTCCGCTCACCGAGCGCCGACGCCTCCAGTCCCCCGTACGTGATGTCGCGGGCATGCTGCGCTCCTTCGACTACGCCGCGCGCTCCCGCCACCCGTGGCGCCCCGAGTGGGCGCAGCGCTGCCGGGAGGCCTTCTGCGCGGGGTACGCCGCCGCGGCCGCGTGGGACCCGCGCGAGGAGCCCGAACTGCTGCGCGCGTACGAGACCGACAGGGCCGTGTACGAGGTGCTGTACGAGGCCAGGCACCGGCCCGACTGGCTGCCGGTCCCGATGGCGGCGGTCGGGCGCCTCGCCGAAGCCGCGGGGGAACGGCGTGACGCACACCCCACCGAGCGTCCTGCCCACCGCCCAACCGGCCATCACGCCGAACATCGCGTCGAACGTCCCGCTGAACGCCTTTGACGACGACCCGGAGCCCAGGATCCATCCGCCCCACCGCTTTCCCCGAGGAGGCTGAAGCCGTGGCAGTTCCCACCACCGCCGTTGGCACCAGGCCGGTAGCCGCGCTGGACGCGACGGACCGCGCGCGCCTGTTGTCCGGCGCCCACCACGATCCGCACGCGCTGCTCGGCGCGCACCCGGTGCCGGGCGGCGTCGTGTTCCGCGTGCTACGACCGTACGCCGAGGCCGTCGCGGTCGTGGTGGACGGCCGGCGCACGGAGCTGCGGGGGGCGGGTGACGGCCTCTTCTCGGGCGTCCTGCCGCTCGACACGATCCCCGAGTACGTGCTGTCGGTGACGTACGCGGGCCACGAGTCCGAGGTACAGGACCCGTATCGCTTCCTGCCCGCGCTGGGCGAGGTCGATCTCCATCTGATCGGCGAGGGCCGCCACGAGGAACTGTGGCGGGCGCTCGGGGCCCGTCCCATGACCCACCAGGGCGTGACCGGCACCCGCTTCACGGTCTGGGCACCCAACGCCCAGGGTGTCAGGGTCTGCGGGGACTTCTGCCACTGGGACGGCACCGCCTACCCCATGCGATCGCTCGGTTCCACGGGCGTCTGGGAGCTGTTCCTGCCCGGCATCGGCGAGGGAACCCCGTACAAGTTCGACATCACCCGGCCCGACGGTACGCACACGATGCGCGCCGACCCGATGGCCCGCCGCACCGAGGTGCCCCCGGCGACCGCCTCGATCGTCACGGAGTCGTCCCACGTGTGGACGGACGAGGAGTGGATGGCGGGGCGGGGGGCCCGTCCGGTGCACGAGGCACCGTTGTCGGTGTACGAGGTCCACCTGCCGTCCT
>NZ_JBEYFS010000473.1:0-2604 GCF_040634475.1 Streptomyces sp. NPDC007095 | reverse complement strand
GGCAGTCTGCCTTCAACTCGCGGCCCGAACCGTGAAATCACCCGTCAAAGCCACAACACTCACAGCAGGAGGGGCAGTATGAAGCCACCATGCCGACCTGGTCGGATAAGCTCGTCGGGGAAGTGATCCGCCTGTTGTTAGAGGCGTTTTACGAGCCGATATTCTCCGACCGCTCCCATGGATTTCGTCCCCGCCGTGGCTGCCACACCGCATTGCGGGAGGTGGACCACACCTGGACCGGGACGTCCTGGTTCATCGAAGGGGACATCGCCGACTGCTTCGGCAGCCTGGACCACCAGGTCCTGTTGTCGATCCTCGGCGAAAAGATCCATGACCAGCGGTTTCTGCGGCTGGTGCGCAACATGCTCAAGGCCGGATACCTGGAGGACTGGAAGTGGGGTGCCACGCTCTCCGGAGCGCCGCAAGGCGGAGTGGCCTCCCCGGTCCTGTCCAACATCTACCTGCACAAGCTGGACGAGCTCGTCGAGACAGTCCTTGTTCCGGAGTACACCCGAGGGAAGCGCCGGGCCCGAAACCCGGCCTATCTGGAGTTGCAGAATCTGCTGGCGAAAGCCCGCCGACGCGGCGACCGGGTCCAGGCCCGTGCACTGCGTCAGCGGATGGTCAGCCTGCCGAGTGCGGATCCGAACGATCCGGAATATCGCAGACTGCGCTACATACGCTATGCGGACGATCATCTCCTTGGTTTCACCGGACCGAAAGCCGAGGCCGAGCAGATCAAGCAGTGCCTGGCCCAGTTCCTGCGTGACGAACTCAGGCTGGAACTGTCCCAGGGAAAGACGCTGATCACTCATGCCCGCACCGGGGCAGCGAGGTTTCTCGGCTATGAGATCACGACCCAGCACAACGACACGAAGAAGACAGGACGTTACCGTCGGGTCAACGGCCAGATCGCTCTCCGTGTCCCACGGGACGTGATCAAAGCCAAGTGTGCCCCCTATCTTGACCGCGGAGAACCCGCGAAGAGGACGGCCCTGATCAACAGCACCGATCACGCGATCGTGGCGACCTTCGGGACCGTCTACCGGGGCATTGTCCAGTACTACCTGCTCGCCGGAGATGTCTTCCGGCTGCACCGGTTGCAATGGGCCATGGAAACCTCGATGCTCAAGACCCTCGCAGCCAAGCACCGTTCATCGGTTTCGAAGATGGCCGCCAGGCACAAGGTCAGAATCGACACCCCCAACGGGCCCCGAATCTGCTTCGAGGCCCGAATCGAGCGGAAGAACAGGAAACCGCTGGTGGCACGGTTCGGTGGAATTCCTCTCCAACGGCAGCGAGCGGCAGAACTCGCCGATCGCGAGCCGGTTCGGGTGGACTATCCGCAGAAGGAACTCATCGCGAGACTCCTGGCGGACACCTGCGAGATCTGCGGAAGCAAGGGCAACGTAAAAGTGCACCACGTCCGCGCTCTCGCCGACCTTGCACATGCCGGATGGCAGCCTTCCGACTGGGCGCGCGTCATGCTTCACCGGCGACGCAAAACCGTCGTGGCCTGCGACACCTGCCACGACCGTATCCACTCAGAACGGCCAGCCAGACCACTCACGCAGTAGTCACTGGAGAGCCGGATGACCGGGAAACCGTCATGTCCGGTTCGGCGGGAGGCCGCGCGGAACAGGACTCGCCCTCACGGCGAGCACCTCACCGCGCGGCCGACCCAACCGCCTGGCTGATGCATCACCGCCGTCTCGCCCGTGACTACGAAACCCACCCCCACCGTTCCGAAGCCATAATCCACGTCGCGATGATCGACCTCATAAGCCGCAGACTCACCCGCGAATCCACCCCGAACTGGCGCGACACCTGAACCTCGAGCCAAACAACCTCGGCGGGACAAAACGTTCTTTAAGAACGGGTCCGGCACAGTTCCTGACCCACGAGTGCGGTCATGGCCTGCCAGGTGTCCTGGCCCCCGTCACTGGTGACGTACACCACGGCGGTCCGGGTCCTGTCCCGGGTGGCGCCGCCCCAGGTGACATAGCCGAGGAGTTCGCCCCTGTGGCCGAAGTAGCTGCCGCCACAGGGCAACGGGATCTCGGCCAGACCGAGTCCATACCTCACGCCCAGCTCGGGCGCGAGCTTGGTGGTCGTCATCTCGTCGAGCTGCGCCGGGGCCAGCAGACGGCCGCCGAGCAGCGCGGCGTAGAACCGGTTCAGGTCGTGCGCGGTGCTGATGATCGAGCCGGAGCCGACGGCCATACTCGAATTGAGCTCCGTGACGTCGATGCCGGTGTCGGTGCCGAACGCGGCGTAGCCCTGGGCGTGCGGGCCCAGGATGAATGGGAAGACGCCGGGCGTACTGGTGTCCCTCAGGCCCAGCGGGCGGATGATCCGGTCCTTCACCTCCCGTGCCCAACTTCGGCCGGTGACCTTGTGGATGATCATCGCGGCGAGAATGTAGTTGGTGTTGGAGTACGACCAGCCATCGCCCGGGGAGAACTTGGCAGGGTGCCGCATCGCCAGACCCACCAACTCCTCGGGGGTGTAAGAACTCCTAACAGAATGCTGCAACTTGCCTTGGAATGTTGCCGTCTGATGGGACGTTAGCCTGCACATGAGAAGGGGTGAGCAGCTGCCGTG
>NZ_JBEYFS010000472.1:0-2622 GCF_040634475.1 Streptomyces sp. NPDC007095 | reverse complement strand
GGCGGCCAGCAGCACGCACAGCACGGCGAACACCGCCGCGCGCAGGCTCCGTACCTCTGGGGACGCACTCATGGAGCCCAGATACTGCCATGGCGGAGATCGCGCCGAAGGCGGCGCCCCCGATCGCGCCACCGATCGCCATGTTCTTGATGGCGTTCGGGTCGAGGTGCTTGCGGGTACCCTCGAGGATCTCGATGGCCTGCAGGAGCGTCTCCAGCCCCGTCATGGTGGCCGCACCGATCGCCGCCGACATGAGCAGCCGCCGCAGGATCGCCTGGATCACCTGCCGCACGCCGGTGATCAGCGCGGGCACGGCGGCGAGCCCGAACAACGTGTTCGCCAGGAACGCCAGCTCCACCAGCATCCAGGCGAGCATCGCCTCCACCATGTAGGTGGCGTGCTCGACCTCGAGGGCGAACTCCTCCGCCTTCACCTGCAGCCCGTCCGCCGCCTTCGCCAGCTCGGGCAGCGTCGTACCCAGCGTCCGCATGTACTCGTCGAACGCCTCGGCCGGCTGACCGCTGAGGTTGGACAGGACGGCGGAGCGGACCGCGGTGACCTCGCTCACCATGCCCTCGACCTGCCGCGCCAGGTTGCCCCAGACCGCGCCCTGCTGCCGCAGCAGGGCCGGGTCAGCCTCCGGCAGCTGCGTACCGGTGATCAGCGCAGCCCATCGGAGGGGCTCGGGGACGGGACTCACGCGCGACCGCGCCCGCCGCCGCGACCGCTGCCGCCGCCGCTGCCGCCCGTCTGCCCGTTGAGCCGACCCGTGATCTGCGTGGCCGCCGTATTGGCGTCCGCGAAGTTCTTGGCCATGGCCCGCAGGTTCTCGGCAGAGGTACCCAGCACCTGACTCAGACCGTTGCCGCCCGTGAGGATGTCCTCGGCGGTCGGGACGTATCCGCTCGCGAACTGCCGACCGGGCTTGTCGTTCCCCCACGCCTTGGACCCGTCCGCGGCCAGCATGGCCGCGGCCTCCTTGAAAGCTCCCCCCAAACGCTCGGCCAGCGCCACCAGGGGAACGCTCGCGTTCTGGAGCCCGTCGGGGTTGACAGAGAAGTTCTCAGGCATGGGAAGGCTCGATTCTGCACGGGTGGGTCGGGGAGTCGGTCTGCGGCCCGGAGTACGGCCGTGGCCCGGTAGGGCCGGACGACCGGGGCCGGTGGTGCAGGTCAGTTGTGTGCGATCCGGGGCCCTTCACCGGCCCGTCGCACCACGCGTCCCTGGTCCACGTACTCCCGCACTCCGTCCGGCATGGCCGGCTCCGAGGGCATCAGCTCGGCCACATCGGCCGTGCCGCTCAGCAGTCGCGCGGCGTCAACTCCTTCGGGCAGATGCGGGGCCATGACCTCGGCGAGGGCGGCGGTGGCCTTCGCCCTGGCCTCCTGGACGGTGGTGACCATGAGGTCCGCCAGCTCCTTGGGGGCCATGCTGCGGTAGGCGCCGGTGGGGAACTCCACCGACAGCACCTCGCCCTGCGGTCCAACCGTGACCTTCATGGCCTGCGCCTTGGCCGTGGCGGTGCCCGACACCTCGCTCATACGGCGCTGCAGTTCACCGATCTGCGCCAACTGCGCCTGGTAACCCGCCCGCAGTTCCTCGATCTGCTCGTCGAACGGCGTGGACACCTGCTCGCTCCTCAGACGGTCGGTTGTCGTCCCCCGGAACAACTCCGGTGAGACGCGAGGCGGTTGCCGCCTCTTGTCCGATCACTCAACACGACCGGACGGCGCAAGCGAACCGCAGCTCATGACGCGTGCCCGCACGAACACCGACGTTGTCCGAAGAGACGCGGGCCCCTCCGGCGACAGGCAGGTCAGGCGGGACGGCCCGCGCGCGTCGACGTGGCCGCCGCCGTGTCGGCCTCGTCGGTTCCGCTGTCCTCGACGGCGCCCTCGGATGCGCTCTCTTCCCTGTCCGCGGCCTCCGGGTCGACGCTCCCGGACGCAGCCTCTTCCCTGTCCGCGGCCTCGGAGAGTGCGTCGAGGAGCGGTTGTGTCTCCACTGTCAGGGAGACGGAACCGGCCGGGTTGAGGTAGAGCAGGTGGTCGGGCGGGAGCAGTCCGACGACGTCCCGGCACGGCATGACCTGGTACGCCAGTCGCCCGGCCGTGTCGACATGGGGCTGGGCGGTGAAGACGGGCACGACCGCGGTGCCCTCCGGCGTCACGGCGGTGACGACTCCGCCGTCCGGGCGCACGAACACCGCGAGTTCACTGTCGACGAGGGCCCGTACGACCTCCTCGGGGCGGCCGTAGCCGGTGGCGGCCCGCTGCACCGCGTGGTCCGCCGGGTCCGTCGGCGGGTTCCAGCCGAGCGCGGCGGGCGAGGGGCGGTACGTGTCGTTGTCCAGCCACTCGACGATCTCTCCGGTCGCGTCCGAGCGCCACTGGCCGACGACGGCCCAGCTCGGCGGTGGTCCCTCTGCCTCGTCCCAGGCCGGGTCGACCATTCCGAACCAGTGGTCCGGGGCTTGGCGTGCGGCCTCCCGGATGTCCTCGGGCGGTTCCGGCATGACAGGTGTGTCGGTCCGTTTCTTCCCCTCCCTGGCCGGCGTACGGGTGGCGCACGCCTGGTCGGGAGTCCTCGGCGTCCCCCGCGACTGGTGCGCCACCGTCACCC
>NZ_JBEYFS010000471.1:0-2630 GCF_040634475.1 Streptomyces sp. NPDC007095 | reverse complement strand
GGTCGGTACGTTGCCGCGCTCGTCAATGTACGAGGGCGTGCGCTGGAAGACGTAGAGGTGCCGGGCGGAGCGGGCGAGGTGCGGGAGCCGGCCGAGGGCGGGAGGATCGGGGCCGGCGGCCGGTTTCGCGCGGGAGAGCCGCCGTCCTGCGCGGGGCCTCCGAGAAGGGCCGGGTTCCAGTGGACTACGGAGCTCCGCGCGCCGGGAGCGTGCGACGGGCTCCGGAGCGAGCGCGCGGTTCACACGGGGCGCGTGAGGGCACATGCGTATGCACCTGGTGCCGCGGCGAGGCGCGTGAAGGGCCTGCGGGAAATTTCGAAAACCGGTGCGAGAGGCGCGAGTTGGTGCTGTTACTGACTATCTTTCAATATGTGGATGTTGCTCAAGTGCCTTGTTGGTCATGAGCGTGTTGTGCGAGGGTGAACTTACCGCGCGGGTCAATGGCCGGGTATGAAATCGGTGTTCATTATTCCGGGCCGGCGGCCATTTTCCCGGCGCTCCGTCAAAAAGGTGTGCACCAGGCAGGGGCTCCCTTTTCGACGACCAAGGAAATTCTGTGCACCACCTTGCACCGTGGAAGGAACCCGCTCTGTGCCCACCCCCCACCCCCCTCGACCGTCCTATCCTCCCGGCGGTGCTCCCGGGGAGTCCGACGAAAGCCTCGCCGCGCGGCTGAGAGGCCGGACGGAGGGCGAGGCCACGCAGTCCGTCGCCCTGCTGATGGCGCGGCACTGGCAGCCGACGTACGACTACGCGGCCATCTGCCTCGCCTCTTCCTCGAACGTCGCGTCGATGGTCGCCGCGACCTCCTTCCACTACGCGCTCGACTGCCTGATACGCGGCGAGTCCGGAGCGGCCCTGCGACCCCGACTCCTCGTGACCGTGCGGGACACCGTCAATGAGTGGTCCGGTGAGGACCGGATATCCGGTGTTCTGCCGGATTTGAGGAAACCCGCCGGGGGGCGGGGTATGCGGGCGGCGCAGTCCATGACCGCCGAAAATCGGAAGCTCGCCGAGCGCTCTTTCCATGCCTTGCCGCCCCTCGCCCAGTGCCTGCTGTGGCACACCGAGGTCGAGGCCGAGGACATTTCCGTACCGGCCGGTCTGTCGGGCCTGGACGTCGGCACCGCGTCGGCCGCTCTGGAGCAGGCCCGTGAGCAATTCCGCCAGGGATGTGTGCGCGCCCACCGGGAACTCGCGCCGAGCAAGGAATGCGGCTTCTACAACCGGCTGTTGGACGTCCCGATTCGTCGTGGCGGCGCCTTGCTGCCGGATGTCAGACAGCATCTGGGGAAGTGTCGCCACTGCCGGCACGCGGCCGAGCAACTCGGCTATCTCGAGGGCGGCTTGGGGATTCTGCTCGCTGAAGCGGTGCTCGGTTGGGGCGCGCGACGCTACCTCGACGCACGCCCGGGGCGCGTACGGCAAGCCATGCGCCCCGAGGAGGAGCCCGCGTTCGGCAGCGGACGGGCCGGTGCCGGCGGACGGTCGGGTATCGGTGGACGCGCGGGTACCGGCGGGCGGCTCGGGACTGGCGGGCGGCTCGGGACCGGTGGGCGTCCTGGGAGTGCTGGTCGGCATCGTCTGCTGGCGCAGATTCCCGCCCCCGGGCGGCTGGCCCAGATTGCCCGGAAGCACTCGAAGGTCCTGCTCACCGGGGCGGGCACGGCCTCGGCGGTGCTGCTCGTGACCGTGCTGACCATCAGCCTGTGGTCCCACGACGACGGTGGCGCCGACCCGGCCGCCTCCACGGGTGTCGGCAGCAGCCACACCGTCTCGCCCAGCCCGGTCGCCCCGGGCCCCTCCGTCGACTCCTCGCCCCCGACCTCGGCCGGACTGCCCACCAGCACCGAGCAGACCCGGCTGCGCAACCTCGCCGCCGATCTCTGCCTCGACATCCGGGGTGGCAAGGCCAAGGCCGGTGCCGAGGCCGAGCTGGCCGTCTGCTCGTCCGCCTGGACCCAGCAGTGGTCGTACGAGAACGACGGCCTGCTGCGCAGCGTCGCCGACCCCGCGCTGTGCCTGGACTCGCACGCCGACGACGGGGTCGTCGCCCTGGACCGCTGCGCCCCGAAGAGCGCCGCGCGGCGCGACGACGTGCGCTACGACCTCACTGTGCGGGGCGAGTTGCTGTCCCGCTCGCGCGAGGGACTCGCGCTCACGCCCAGTTCCACCGATCCGGACGCCGACATCGTCGTCAAGGACCGGGACGGCTCCGACGCGCAGCGGTGGCGGACCGACTCCGCCTCGGCCGAGCCCGGTTCGCTGTCGATCGCGGGGACGGCGAGCGCCTCGACCCGGCCGGTCAGCAAGGCGCCGTCCCCGCAGGGCACGGCCGACGAGCCGAGCGCGTCGCCCAGCGAGCCGCCGACGGACGGCCGGGCCGACCCGTCGGCGACCGCCTCGGAGTCCTCCGCCGAGCCCCGTTCCGTGACCGTCGGTGACCGCACGAGCCCCCGGCCCGTGCTGCCGCTGACCGCCCGACTCTCCTCCCTCGTGGAGGGGTTGGGGCTGTAGCGGGCGCGCCGGGCGGCGGGCTAGGCCCTGTCGTCAAATTCCCGTCTGCCCTGCGACGCCATGCACGCACTCTCACCGCACCAGGCACAGATCCAAGTACGTCCAGTACGAGG
>NZ_JBEYFS010000470.1:0-2661 GCF_040634475.1 Streptomyces sp. NPDC007095 | reverse complement strand
AGCGGCGTGAGCGGCGTGAGCGGCGTGAGCGGCGTGAGCGGCGTGAGCGGCGTGAGCGGCGTGAGCGGCGTGAGCGGCGTGAGCGGCGTGAGCGGTGTGAGCGGCGTGGGCAGACCGCTGATCGGCGTGAGTACGTATCTGGAGGCCGGGGCGCGCTGGGGGGTGTGGGAGCTGGAGGCCGCGCTGCTGCCGGCCGGCTATCCGCGGCTCGTCCAGGCGGCGGGGGGTATCGCCGCGATGCTGCCGCCGGACGACCCCTCCCACGCCGCGTCGGTCGTCGCCCGTCTCGACGGCCTCGTGATCGCGGGCGGCCCCGATGTCGACCCGGTCCACTACGGCGCCGAGCGCTCCCCGCGGACCGGACCCCCGGCCGCCGCCCGCGACGCCTGGGAACTCGCCCTGATCGACGCCGCGTTGGCCGCCGACACCCCGCTCCTCGGCATCTGCCGGGGCATGCAGCTCCTCAACGTCGCCCTCGGCGGCACGCTCGTCCAGCACATCGACGGGCATGTGAAGGACGTCGGGGTCTTCGGGCCGCACGAGGTGACGCCGGTGGCGGGGAGTCTGTACGGGGATGTCGTGCCGGAGCCATGTGCCGTGCCGACGTATCACCATCAGGCGGTCGAACGCCTCGGAGAGGGACTGACGGCCTCGGCGCACGCACTCGACGGAACGGTGGAGGCGATCGAACTCCCCTCTCCCCGCTGGGTGTTGGGTGTGCAGTGGCATCCCGAGATGGGCGAGGACCTGAGGGTCATGCGGGCGTTGGTGCGAGCCGCTTCCTGAGCCAGTCGAGGGCGGCGGCGCCCTGGGCGTGCTGGAAGGCGCGCAGGGTCGGCAGCCCCGGGGGCGGTGGCTGCCGGGAGTGCCGGACGAAGTAGCCGGCGAGGGCCGCGAGGGTGGCGGTGACGCCGTCCGGGTCGGCGTCGCGGCCCAGCGGGTGGGTGGTGAACACCTCTTCCGGGTCGGGGCCGCCCTGGGCGCGGACGCACGGAAGCATCACCAGCAGGTCGAACCACGGGGCGGCGCGCACGGCATGCGGCCAGTCGACGAAGACGACCCTGCCGTCCTGCGTGAGCAGGACGTTGTCCGCGCGCAGGTCGGCGTGCGCGAGGGTGTCACCGGTGGCGAACTCGGCCCACGGGTCGGAGAGTTCGGCCAACTCGTGCAGGTGCGCCGCGGTCCACGGGTCGAGGCCCTCGCCCGCGGTGCCCCCGGAGTCGATGAGCTGCCGCCACCCCTGGAAGGCGTGGGCCAGGGACTGGGCGGCGGTCGGGGCGTCGAACGGTGCCGGCGTCAGGGCGCGGCCCAACTCCTCGACGGCGTCGAGTACGCGTCTGAACTCGCCCTCCCGCCAAGGGACATGGGGCTGACGGCCCGCCACGTCCTCGAAGACGAGAGCGACCCAGGTACCGTCGTCGTAGGTGCCGAGGAGCCTGGGGGCCGGGGTGTTCGGCGGGAGCAGGGAGGCGTTCCTCGCCTCCGTCCGGTGCAGGGAGGGGCTGTCGGGGTTCGTCTCTGCGCTGACCGCCTTCACGAACGCACGGCGGTGGTCCGTGGTGGTCACGCGGGCGGCAGCGCCGGGCGAGAAGCCGCCCTCCTGCGTGACGGCCGTCCGCACCGGCGAGCCGAGCACGTCCGCGACGGCGTCGCGCAGCGTGCGAGGGAGTTCTTCCCAGGGTGTGCGCGAGCCCGCGGCAGGCGGGGCGGTCGGAGTCATGCCTGGCATCCTGCGGGGCCCCTGACCCCGACCGCCACCGATTTCTCCGCCCCAGCCGCCCTTACCCATTCCCGTCCCCTGGGGGCTCCGCCCCCAGGGGCCCTCATCGGCCTGAACGGCCTCGTCCTCAAACGCCGGACGGGCTGACGGCTTTCAGGGTCGCGGGGAACTGCGCGATCGGCCGCCACCGGCCCGCAGCCGACACACTCACCCCGGGGTGGCGGCCTACACGCCTCGCGTCAGTGAGAGCAGTTCGCGTGCCGGGCCCGTGGGGCGGTGGCCCGTGGGCCAGACCGCCCGGAGGGCACGGCGGAGTTGGATGTCGGAGAGCGGGATGCTCACCAGGCGATGGGTCGACAGCTCCTCCCCGAGGGCCAGCTCACTCAGGACGGCGGGCCCCGCCCCGCTCACGGCCGCCGCCTTCACCGCGGTCGTCGAGGAAAGCTCGATCAACGGCCGCGCCAACCCGCCCAACGCCGCGTCGAGAACCTGCCGCGTACCCGACCCCTCCTCCCGGAGGATCAACGGCGTCGCGGCCAGCTCCGCCCCCGCGAGCGGCGCGCGACGCCGGGCCCACGGATGCCCCGGCGCCGTCACCACGATCAGCCGGTCGTGCGCGATGACCGTCGAGTCGAGGGAGGGCGGCACGGACAGTCCCTCCACGAAGCCGAGATCGGCCTCGCCCGCGAGGAGACGTTCCGCGACGGCCGTCGAGTTCCCGGCGAGCAGCGACACCGCCGTGTCCGGCCGCTGCGCGCGCAGCGCGAGCAGCCACCCCGGCAGCAGATACTCGGCGATGGTCATGCTCGCCGCCACCCGAAGCCGCGAGTCCCGCCGGTCCCGCAACGCCTGCGCCCCCGCGGCCGGAGGAGAGCAAGGTCTCCGCCATCGAGGAGTCGCTCCACCGCATGGTCTACACCGACCAGCCGGACAAGAACGAC
>NZ_JBEYFS010000469.1:0-2672 GCF_040634475.1 Streptomyces sp. NPDC007095 | reverse complement strand
CCGACGGTCACGGCATAGTGCCGCGTCGTCCAAGCAGTCTTTGGGTTCCTTGACGGTGACCCACCCGTTCCACGCCTTGAGTGGTCAGCAGTTGGACATTCTGTTCGTCAAGCGCCGGGGTGGTGCGCTGGTCTACATCTGCGCGTGCGGCGTGAGCCGGAGTGTGACGCTGCCGCAGGAGTGGACGGATCGCGGTGGGAAGCCGTCGGGCGACCGTCTCGCGGTCGAGGGGCTGAGCGCGCTCCGTGCGCTGGTCGATGCCCTGGTGAGCCGTGGTGTCGACCAGAACGGGGGCGGATCCTGATGGAACGACAATCGTGTCGCGCATCAGCCCTGGTGGGGGCGGAAGCGAGGGGCCGTGCCGTCAACATCCGGGTGTTGCGTCGAGATGGTGATGGTGCTGGCCAACATGGTCGAGTCCGTGTTGGGAGGCAGCCGTGATCGTGAACGGGACCTCGAAGATCACCGCGTCCCACCGCTCACGGACGGCGGCAATCTACCTGCGGCAGAGCACGCTGGTGCAGGTGAGGGACAACACCGAGTCGACGCTGCGGCAGTACGCGCTCGGGGACGAGGCGGTCGCGCTGGGCTGGGACCGCGAGGACGTGCTGGTTATCGACACGGACCTGGGCGTGTCGGGGAAGTTCGGGCAGGTCCGCGAGGGCTTTCGGGACTTGGTGGCGAAGGTCTGTCTGGGCGAGGTCGGGGCGATCTTTGGTCTGGAGGTCTCCCGCCTGGCGCGGTCCTCGGCCGACTTCGCCCGGTTACTGGAACTGGCCCGGCTGACCGACGCGCTGCTGATCGACGCCGACGGCGTCTACGACCTGACGAACATCAACGACCGGCTCCTGCTCGGCTTGAAAGGGAGCATGTCAGAGGCCGAACTGCACATCCTGTCGGGTCGGCTGCAGGGCGCGAAGCGGGCCGCGGCCGAGCGCGGCGAGCTGCGGTTCCCGCTGCCGGTGGGGTACGTCTACGACGACGAGGGCGAGTGCGTGATCGACCCCGACGCCGAGGTGCAGGCCGCGATCCGTGATGTGTTCGCGTCCTTCGCGGCTGGTGGCTCGGCCTTCCAGGTCGTGGGGGCGTTCGTGGGCAGGCGGTTCCCGCTGCGCGCCTATGGTGGAGCGTGGGCTGGGCAGTTGCGGTGGGGCAAGCTGACCCACTCACGTGTGCTGGGGGTGCTGCGGAATCCGTGCTATGCCGGGGCTTATGTCTACGGCCGGTACTCGACCCGGCGCCGGGTGCGGCCGGACGGCACGGTGGCCACGGGTATCAAGCTGCTGCCCCGCGAGCAGTGGCCGATCGTGCTGCAGGACCACCACGAGGGCTACTGGACCTGGGCTGAGTTCGTGGCGGCGGAAGCGAAGCTGAAGGCCAACTGCACCCACGACGGCGCCCGCCCCGCCCGCGAGGGCCTGGCCCTGTGTCAGGGGATCATGTTCTGCGGGTCCTGCGGACGCCCGATGACCACCCGCTACCACCACGGCGGCCAGGCCGCCTACGGCTGCTCGTCCTCCCGGGCCGACCACGAAGCCACTGCGACCTGCCGCTCGACCCGCGCCGACATCGTGGACGACGCGGTGGCCGGCCTGCTGCTGAGCACGCTCAGCCCTGGCCAGGTCGAGCGGGCCCTGGCCGCGGCCGACGAGGTCACTGACCGGCACACCCGCTCCCACCGCGCCGCCGAACTCGCCGTCGAACGCGCCCAGTACGACGCCGACCGCGCCGAACGTACCTTCAGCGCGGTGGAGCCGGAGAACCGGATGGTCGCCCGCACCCTGGAGGCCCGCTGGGAGGCGCGGCTGGCCGCACTCGACCAGGCCCAGGCCGCCCTGACCGCGGCCCGCGAAACCAGGCCCGAACTGCCCGACCGCACCGCGCTGCAGGCCCTGGCCGCAGACCTGCCCGGACTGTGGCACGACCCCGACACCAAGGACCGGGACCGCAAGCGCCTGCTGCGGACCCTGGTCTCGGACGTCACCCTGCTGCCCGAACCCACCCGGGCCCGCGCCCGGATCGGGGTCCGCTGGCACACCGGCGCCACCGACGAACTCGCCCTGACCCGGCCCCTGACCTCCCCGGAGGTGCGGCGGACCCCGGCCGCCGCACGCGAACTGATCGCCGCGATGCGTCCGGAGCACAGCGATGAACAGGTCGTCGCAGCCCTCGCCGAGGCCGGGCTCACCACCGGCACCGGACGCTCCTACGACGCGGCGGCGGTCAAGTGGGTCGGCCACACCTACAACATCCCGGCCCGGTCCCCCTTCCGGGACGGCGAGATCGACGTCAACCAGGCCGCGAAGATCCTGGGGATAACCTCCGGCGCCGTCTACTACTGGCTCACCCACGACCGGCTCCCCGGCCGCAAAGACTCTGCGGGACGGTGGTGCATCCCCTGGAACCCGCAGGTCGAAGCCGCCTGCCGGGAGCAGATCGGCGCTTCTGGACACCTGACCCCGCGCCCCGGACCACCGGCTCAGGCCCGGAACGGTGAAGTCACCGTCCAGCAGGCCGCCGCCCGCCTGGGCGTGGTCGAACACGTCCTCTACTACTGGATCCGCTGCCGACGCCTGCCCGCCCGCAAAGACCCTGGCGGACGCTGGCTGATCCCCTGGAACGACGCGGTCGAGGCCACCTGCCGGGACTGGATCACCCACCCCGAACAGCTC
>NZ_JBEYFS010000468.1:0-2747 GCF_040634475.1 Streptomyces sp. NPDC007095 | reverse complement strand
CCGTGGGTGTGGTCGTCGTGGGCGACCGGTTCCCGCCGGGCCGCGTCAGCACGTACGGCGCCGGTGGCGCGGGGGGGGGGGCGGGCGGGCCGGCTCGGCGGCGCGGACAAGCCCGGTCTGCGCGTGGGCGGGCGCCCGCTCCTCGACCGGGTGCTCGCCGCCTGCGCCACCGCCACCACCACGGTGGTCGTCGCCCAGCCCAGAGAGACCGCGCGGCCCGTGGAGTGGGCGCGCGAGGATCCGCCCGGAGGGGGACCGCTCGCAGCGCTCGACGCCGGCCTGCGGCACACCTCGGCGGAACACGTCGTGGTGCTCTCCGCCGACCTGCCGTTCCTGGACCGGGTGACGGTAGGGCGCCTGCTGGACGCCCTGCGGACGGGCGACGCCCCCAAGGGCCCGGCGCAACCCGACGGCGTGCTGCTCACCGACCCCGACGGCCGCGACCAGCCGCTCGTGGCGGCCTACCGCGCGGACGCCCTGCGCCGGGAGCTGGCCGCGCTCGCCGCCGCCCACGGTGGAGTCACCGGGCTGCCGCTGCGGCGGCTCACCGCCGCGCTCGACCTCACCCGCATCTCCGACCCCGTCGCGTCCTTCGACTGCGACACCTGGGACGACATCGCCGCGGCCCGGGCCCGCATCAGGGAGCATGGGAACGTGTTGGACGAATGGATTTCCGCAGTCAAGGACGAGCTGGGCATCGACCTGGACGTCGACACCGGCCTCCTGCTCGATGTGGCCCGCGACGCCGCGCACGGTGTGGCCCGGCCCGCGGCGCCGCTGACCACGTTCCTCGTGGGGTACGCCGCCGCACAGGCCGGGGGAGGCCCCGAGGCCGTCGCGGAGGCATCCCGCAAGGCCGCGGCGCTCGCGCTCCGCTGGGCCGCCGAGGACACCCCCGACGCCAAGCCGACCTCAGACGCCAAGCCGACCCCCGACGCCGGATGAACGCGCCCCGCGCCAGGCCCCCCGGTCAGGACGCCGACGACCTCGACGTGGAGGAGGCCCTGGCCTTGGTCAAGGACCCCCGAAGCGCGTCCGACCCCCGGCACGGCCACGGCACCCCCGCGGTCCCCGCGCCCACATCGGAGGGCGAGAACCGCACCCACGCCCCCGCCGGCGCCAAGGGCAGGGGCGACGGGCACACGGCCACCCCCTGGCCCCAGGCCCGTACCACCGCCGAGCGGGCCGCCCGTTCCGTCCCGCGGCGCGCCCCCGTCTCCGTGTCCCTGGACGCGGCCCTGGGCCTGGTCCTCGCCGCCCCGCTCGCCGCGCTCACCGACCTCCCCTCCTTCGACACCTCCGCGATGGACGGCTATGCGGTCGCCGGACCCGGCCCCTGGGACCTCCGCGAGGAGCGGGTACTCGCGGGCCACGCGACGCCGGAGCCGCTCATCGACGGCGAGGCGGTGCGCATCGCCACCGGCGCGCGCATCCCGCAGGACGCCACCGCCGTGCTGCGCAGCGAGCACGGGCACCTCGACGACAAGGGGCGGCTGCACGCCACCCGGGAGGCCGTGCACGGGCAGGACATCCGGCCCCGTGGCCAGGAGTGCCGCAGCGGCGACCAGCTCCTGCCGGCCGGCGCTCTGGTCACCCCCGCCGTGCTGGGCCTCGCCGCGGCCGCCGGATACGACACGCTCACCGTGGTCCCCCGCCCCCGCGCCGAAGTCCTCGTCCTCGGTGACGAATTGCTCACCGAGGGGCTCCCCCAGGAGGGCCTGATCCGGGACGCGTTCGGCCCGATGCTGCCGCCCTGGCTGCGCGCGCTCGGTGCCGAGGTCCTCGCGGTACGCAGGCTGGGCGACGACGCCAAAGCCCTGCACAAGGCGATCACCCGCTCCGACGCCGACCTGATCGTCACGACCGGGGGCACCGCGTCGGGCCCCGTCGACCACGTCCACCCCACCCTGAGCCGGATCGGCGCCCAACTCCTCGTGGACGGTGTCAAGGTCCGCCCGGGTCACCCCATGGTCCTGGCCCGCACCAAGGAGAACCAGCACCTCGTCGGCCTGCCCGGCAACCCCCTGGCGGCCGTCTCCGGCCTGCTGACGCTCGCCGAGCCCCTCCTGCGCATCCTGGCCGGCCGGGTGGCGCCGGAGCCGTACACACTGCCCCTCGGGGGCACGGTCCACGGGCACCCGCACGACACCCGGCTCATCCCCGTCGTGGTGCGTGCCGACCGGGCCATGCCGTTGCACTACAACGGTCCGGCCATGCTGCGGGGCATCGCGGCGTCCGACGCCCTCGCGGTCGTACCGCCCGGCGGCGCCCGTCCGGGTCAGGAGCTGGAACTCCTCGATCTGCCCTGGGCATTGGCCGGTATGGGGAATGCCTGAGACGAGTGGGGCGGGAACCGGACGGCGAGCCGGATCGGGGAGTGTTTCACGTGAAACTTTCACGCCGAGCCGTCGGCACCCTCGTGTTTTGGAGGGCGCGGGTCCCAGCCTGCCGCGAATGACCACTTGATGGCCACCGAAGAGACGGTGAACTGGAGATATGCGCTCTTGTGTCCCTCGGGCAGTGCGATCTCATCGAAGGTGGGACTGACTTTCCCGTCCTCGCATTGCAGCGGGAAGCTGAATCCTGTCGGCTTCAGGGTCACCGTCAGGGTCCTCTTGCCTTCACAGTTCACTGCGGTAGCAAGGGTTTTGCCCGCTAGGTCCTGTCGTCAAATTCCCGTCGTCCGCCCGGAGGGCGGGCCCTGCGGCGTCAGGTGCGTGCTCTCGGCGTGCCGGGCACAGGCCCTC
>NZ_JBEYFS010000467.1:0-2822 GCF_040634475.1 Streptomyces sp. NPDC007095 | reverse complement strand
ATCCGGAGGGACCCCCCGCGACCCGACCACCACCCACCGACCCGCACCCGAAAAACAGGGGGCCCCTCTGGAAGGTGGCCGGGGGCGTGGGGGCAGAGCCCCCACATCACCACCCACACACCCGCGGCCGCCGAACCAACGGGAGAGATGCCGGGCAGTCGGCACGGGGCTCGGCCACGGCGGCTACTCGGCGGCTGGCGCCGAGGTGGCGGCCGCGCGGGCTCGGGCCATGATGCGCTCGGCGGTCCGCTCGCTCACCTCGTACAGCTCGGCGAGTTCGGCGGCGGTCACGGGTGCGCGGCGCCCGGCTTCGGCGGCCGCCAGTTCGGTGGCCACCTCGGCCACGCGGTGGTCCGGCCGGCTGCGTGGGGCCTTGTCCTTGCTACCGACCGTGCGGCCCTTGTACTGCGGCTGGCGGTCGGCTCGCGCCTCGGCGGCGGCCCGGGTCCACCATCGGCGGCCGTGACGCTCCATGCCCGCGTCCATCCGGCCGGCGGCCGCGTCGGCCCTGATGGTCGACGCGCTCACCTTGGCAACGGCGCCGGCCTCCTGGTCGGTCAGCAAGTCGGAGGGGTGCGGCGGCAACGTCGTCCCGCGCTCGTCTTCCTCGTCCGGCTGCTCGTCCTCAACGGGGGCGGCCGCCTGGTCCTCGCCGCTCACCGCGTCCTCGGCCGTGATGAGGGCGGCCAGGGTCGGCACCTGCTCTCCAGCTAGGTGGGCTTCGACCTGGGCGGCGTCGTAGATAACTGGACGCTGAGACCCCGGGAGGGGGTGCACTGCGGCCACGAACGCGCCGTGGTGTCGGCGGCGCCACGTCGCAAGCGAGACGCCGGCGAGCTGGGCCACGTCGGCAAGGTCGAGTGTTGGTCGGCCTCGGGGGATCACGTCGGGCTCTCCTGGGGTTCGGGCCTCCGCGTGGGCGGGGCGTCGTCGCTGGTTATGAGGCTACGGCTCCGCGGCTTACGGGCCGGCGCCGTGGTGGGTGGTGCATCCTCGGCCTCGGCGGGGGTGTCGGCCCGCTGGGTGCCGGCGTCCGCCGAGGCTGTCTAGACTGGGGCCGCTTCTTACTTCGGCCTTCGGGCCGGGTGTTGGTGGAAGCAAAAGGGCCGGTGGATGCCGTGACCTCCTCGGAGGTCTACCACCGGCCCTCTGTCGTGTCCGGGCGGCCGCCGAGGTGGCCGCCGCCCGGTGTCCCTCAACGCGCCGTAGCGGCGCCGCCCGTCTGCGGGGTGATGCCGTTGTTCCCGGTGATCTGGCCGGGGTTCTGCACCTCGGCCCGGACGTACGGGTTCGGGTTGGCCGCGGTGCGGTTGGCGTAGTCCTCGGTGCACTTCTGCACGGTGGCCGGCTCGTTGGCAGCGCTCATGGTGACGTTCTCCTTCGGTGGGTGTTGGTGGTCGCCGGGCCGGGGTGCCGTTCCCCTTCCCGACAAGAACTAGATTACAGCAACAGAGCATCACGGGCAAGGCTTCCGCCTGCCCTGACTTGACGTAGTCGCAGGTCAGAAGCGCAACCCGAAGAACTTCCAAGATCTTTTAGCGTGTACACGCGAACCGCGCGGCGGCTCCCGCCCTGCACTCAGGACGGGGCCGCTGGCGCTCTGCCCGAGGTCAACCGGCGGGGCCTTACTCCGGTCGGCGCGGGGCCGGAACCGGAGCCTTGGCCGGCTCGGCGGGCTGACGCTGGCCCGGGATGGCCAACCCGGCGCGCTCGTCGCGCCGTTCGGTCCTGCGGGTGTCGGACCGGTCGCGTACGGCGGTCAGGGCCCTGAAGACGATCATCAGGGGCCACGCGGCGACGGCGACGACCCACACCGTGACGGCGCCGGCGAGTTCGCCGTGGGACGGCTGGCGGGTCGGATCGGCTTGCAGGTCCGTCAGGCCGTCCGTGGGCATGACGTTGTAAGAGGTGCTGACCAGAAGTCCGATCAGCAGATACAGCAAGATCACGGGGTGGCTCTTTTCGGTGGGGTGCTGGTGGGGGCTGACCCCGGGGGCGGGTGCCGTTCCCACCCCCGGGGCGCTTGGCTTATCGGCCGGCTCGGGCCTGGTCGACGGGGCGGGCAACCTCGGCGGCGGTGACTTCGCGGGCCATCACAACGCGCACGGTGTCCAGCAGTACCGGCGGCAGCGCGAACCGCTGGCGGCGGATGCCCCGGAGGTGCTTCCGGGCGAGTGCGACGGCGGCGGCGTCCGGGATCGCGGCGGGGCCCTGGCCGTCGAACGCGTAGAAGCGGGTCACCAGGTGCGCGCCGAGCACGGCCGGGGCATGGTGGCGGTCGTCGCGCGGCAGCGCGTCCGGGTCCACGGGAACGCTCGTCCGCGTGTCGGTGTACTCGGTGATGCGTACGACGTCGGCGCCGAACCGCTCGGCCGCCCATCCGTACTGCGCGCGGGTCGTCTCGGGGCTCTCGATCATCGAGCCCCTGCGCTCGTGGCCGTGCTCCACGTAACTGACCGACCAGTACCGAACGCGGGCGGTTCGGATGGCGGCCATGTACGAGATCACGCGCTCGACCACCCGGGCGCCGGTCTCGCCGGCCTCGTACTGCGCATCCGCTCGGGCGGTGTCCGGGCCGTGGGTCAACACGGTGGTGGCGAGCCGGGCAGACAGCGAGCGGGCGGGGTCGTGCGCCTGCTCGGCGATGAACGCCAGCCTGATGAACATTTCCAGTTCGGCCGGGTTGTTCATGTCGAGTTCCAACGTGGTCACGTCGGTTCCTTTCGGTGGGTGTTGGTGGTGTCGGTCCGGGGTGCCGTTCCCCTTTCCGACAAGTACTAGATTACAGCACTAGGGCATCACTGGCAACTCTGGGCCCGTGT
>NZ_JBEYFS010000466.1:0-2891 GCF_040634475.1 Streptomyces sp. NPDC007095 | reverse complement strand
GTAGCCGAAGCCCGGCTCCAGCGGCTCGATCACGAACCGGGAGCGGAATTCGTCGACGACCTCTTCGGTCAACGAGGGACGCTGAGCAATCAGCACGGGGTGTTGCCTCCAGTGGTTTGGCGCCCGCTATGTGACGCCGTAGACACTACGAAGGGTACGGGCGATACGGTCTCCGGTGACCGCGCTGCACTTCCTCGTGGTGCACGGTGCCCGCAACCTCGGCTGCCTCACGGGATGAGCTTCAGTGCTCGTCCCCGATGGTGTGACGCTGTATTTCGGTCCTTCGGGGTGGGCTCCTGATCGAGGTCACATCGGGGATGGTGAGGCTGGATCCCAACCAGTGGCGAGCGCAACATAGACCATGATCGCCGGTTGGCCGAACCGGCGATGGTGACGACCACTGAAGGTGTTCGCATTCGGCTGAGCTCGGCGGGGGAGCCCTACCGGACAGGGTGGACAGAGCCGCGGGCCCATGGGAGAAGCGAACGGTCCTGTCGCCTGCTGCCCTGACGACCGCGGCGCCCTTCGCTGAAACGCAGCGGCGCCTATGCCCGCGTGGAAGTTTTCCACGCCCTCAAGGAGAGTGAGCAATTCTGTCCGTTCCGATCAAGAAGCTCCCCCCGAATACGAAGGGGCGGGTCCGGCATCGGTTTGTGGTCGATGTAGGGAGCGATCCCGCTACCGGGAAGCGTAAGCAGTTGACCCGTACCTTCGGCACGCTGAGGGAAGCGAAGGTCGAGTACGCCCGCATCACGAACCGTCGCTACGAGGGGACGTTCGTCGAGCCCAACAAGATCACGGTGAACGAATGGCTCGACCAGTGGCTCGACAGGAAGGCGGAGGACCTGGAGGAGAGCACCGTCTACAGCTACACGATGACCCTGGGTCGTGTCCGGGGGAAGCTTGGGCACATCCGGCTACAGGAATTGACCGAGGACCACGTCGAGGCGTGGATGAGGTGGGCTCTTGGGGAGGGCCGCGTTCGTGGTGGCAAGGCGGGCACGGGGCTGGGGGTGACCTCGGTTGAGATGTCCCTGGCGCGGCTGAAGGAGGCACTGAACCGGGCAGTGGCCCGGCTGCTGGGCGCCGTGAACGTTGCCCAGGAGGTCATGATCCCTCGGAACGTACGCAAGGCGGAGCGCAGCGCCAAGGCAGTGGTGCAGCCCTGGAACGTCGAGGAGGTTCAGGCCTTCGTGCGCGCGGTCAAGGACGACCGCCTCTACGGCCCTTTCCTTCTCTCCCTGATGGGCCTGCGGCCGGCGGAGATCTGCGGCATGCGCTGGGCCGATGTCGACCTGGGCAGGGCCGCCCTGGCCGTTTCCAGCACGCGGACCCTGATGGGGAACAAGACCGTGGTGGAGAAGGACACCAAGTCTCTCGCCGCTGAGCGGCAGCTTCCCCTGCCCGATCTGGTCAGGGAGGCGCTGACGTGTTTCAGGGACATGCAGATGGCCGAGAAGGCGGCGGCGGGGGAGAGGTATGAGGACAGCGGGTACGTGCTCGTGGATGAACTCGGCAGGGCGCTCAACGGGCGGCAGCTGCGTGAGCGGGTGTACAAGGTCATGGACGAGAACGGGCTGCGGCGGGTCCGCTTGTACGACGCTCGCGCGAGTTGCTTTACATACCTGGCCAACAACGGGGTGCCGGACCACCTGCCGGCCCGGTGGGCCGGGCACACCAACGTCAAGACCACGAAGCGCTGGTATGTGAAGCCGGATGTGGAGGATCTTCGTCCGGCGGCGGATACATAGGGAGGTCTGGCGAGTGCCTTCACCCCTACTCCTGCAGAGAGTTGACGGGTGACATGGATCCCAGCCTCCCTGAACAGCGTATTCACCTACAGCCAATCAGCACGACCGGTGGATCGCACGTGCCGGTTGCCGACGGTTGCTCCGACCGAGTGGCACGAGCCGGTGCCGCGCTCGGCGTCCGGTCGGCGTACGTCGTGTCTCCCCGCCGCCGCGTGGCCGACCCCGCGTCATCAGCGAGGTCCCGAGGCCGAATCTGGGCGGCCGAGGGCGAGGAAGCGTCGGTGGCCGTATCCCCACTGGTCGGTGACGCTGAGGGCAAGGTCGGCGGCGATCCTGTGGAGCGCTGGTCGTCCGAGCCGTGCCCAGGTAAAGAACGGACCGCTCCGGCCGTGGAGGTCCTCGAACCGGGCAGTGCACTGTTCCTCGACGTCGGCGGGGTCGACCTCGACGACGAGGCGCCCGGTGGGGGCGATGAGTCCGCGGCAGCGGCGCAGCAGGCCACGAGGATCGCCTCCGATGCCGATATTGCCGTCGATGAGCAGCACCGTCTGCCAGCCTCTCTCGGCCGGTAGTCGGTCGAAGACCGATCGGCACAGTGCGAGCCCGCCCAGAGTGGTGGTCAGTGCGACCGCGCGAGGCGCGATGTCGACCCCGAGGGCGAACACTCCCCGGCTCAGGAGTGCTCTGCACATGCGGCCCGGGCCGCAGCCGACGTCGAGGACGGGGCCGATGCAGCGTTCCAGTACGGTCTTGTCGGCCGCAGTGGGCTGCTCGTGCCAGCGGTGTACCGGCATCCGGATGCGGCGCCCGTCGGCCAGCCGTAGGTACACCGGTTCTCGGCCGGGTCTCAGGGCGAGCGCGTAGGGATCCTCGTCGGCGTCGTACAGCTCGTCCTCGTCCGTTGTCACGGTGCTGCGCCATGACCTGAGGCGGGTTGGCTCTCGTCGCCGCGGTCGGCCCGCCTCACGCGGCGCAGTCTCATCGCGAAGGCCACTGCGGAGGCAGCGAAGAGCACGCCGGTGATCGCCAGCCATCGGCCGAGGTGGACGTCGTAGGACAGCCCGGTGTCACCGGGGTAGGGGACCGCGAGTCGGAAGACGAGGGGGAACCAGACCAGCAGGAGCAGACCGGACAGGAAGG